>JBJHBX010000314.1:0-4078 GCA_050485725.1 Gemmatimonadales bacterium
AGGGCGCCCCAGACGAGGAATCCGATGAAGACCTCGGCGAAGAAGATCCCCCAGTAGCGGAGGTCCACCGGATCCATGCCCGGAACCGCGTAGGCGTACTCGAGGAAGTTTCCTCCGAAGAGCACCGAGCTGAAGCCCAGAAGGGTGAAGGCAAGGGTACCGAAGCCGGCCAGGGCGAGCCCGGCCTCGCGGGGAAAGCGCCGGTAGGAGTCCTCACCGATCGAGATGCGGAGCAGGATGATCGAGGCCGCGAGCATCACGCCCCCCTGGAAGCCGCCACCCGGAGAATAGTGCCCGTGCGTGATCACGTAGAAGGCGAAGATCTGCACCAGCGGAACGATCCCCTTGGCCACGACGTGCACGAAGAGCGAGTCGTACCGGCTCGTCATGCTCCGGGCGCGCGGGTCCACCGTCCGGATGGGCGCGTTCACGCGTCCTCTCCGGATGCAGGGGTGTCGGACTCCGAAACATCGTCGGGCCGGGCCTTGTAGGCCTCGGGGTCGTCGAGGTCGGGGAAGAGCCCGCCCTCGGAGCCGTCGGCCCCGGGCCCGCGCCGGAGCAGGATCAGGAGGCTCGAGAGCGCGGCGGCGGTCACCACGACCGCCTCGCCGAAGGTGTCGAACCCCCGGTAGTCCGCGAGCACGGCCGTGACCATGTTCGGTGTCCGGGAATCGCGGTAGGCGTTCTCGATGTAGTACGTCGACACCCCCACCGATGCCGGCGCATCGGGGTCGGCGCGCTTGGGAAGGTCGTCGCTGGCCCAGATGAAGAATCCGGCCAGGAGCCCGATCAGCAGGAAGCCCGTCAGGCGCATCAGTCCTCCGAACGCCGGTCGAGGAAGGCGAGGGCCACGAGCAGGAAGACCCCCGTGAGCCCGGCCCCGAGCGCAGCCTCGGTAAGGGCCACGTCGGGCGCCCCCAGCTCCGCGAAGAGAAGGGCCATCAGGAACGAGTATCCGGTCAGGACGCCGATGGCGGCGAGCAGGTCCTTCACCTCGAGCGCCGTCACCGCCGCCGCGATCAGGATCAGCATCAGCCAGAAATCGAGCTGCCAGATCATGGCTCACCTCCCGGGGTGACGGGGGTCTCCACCGGGTCGGCGGACTTGCCCTCTCGCGGGCGGTCCTCCGGGGCGATCCAGAACTCGACCCCCTTGCGGAGCGCGGCCCGCGAGAGCACGTGGATGCCCGAGGGGTTCGTGGCCGTGATGAAGATCACGATCAGGGCGAGCTTCGCGGTCTCCAGGGCGAAGCCGTTGTGGACGCCGAGCCCCGACAGGAGGAGGAAGGAGCCCAGCGTCTCGGACTTCCCCACCGCGTGTGACCGGGAGAAGAAGTCCGGAAGGCGGAGGAGCCCCACCGTGCTGACGAGAAGGAAGAACCCGCCCCCGGCAATGAGAAGGGTAGCCACCCAGTCGAGCGGGCTCACGGCTCCCCTCCGGCGTCGAGCGCCTCCTGCTCGGCCTTCACGGCCCGCTTGGCGTCCAGGAACTTCGCGATGGCCACGACCCCGACGAAGTTCAGGATCGCGTATGTGATGGCCAGGTCCAGGAAGCCGTCGGGGCGCCCGTACACGAAGCCGATCACCGCCAGGAGGAGCACGGCGTTCGTGCCGATGGCGCCCACCCCGAGGAGGCGGTCGAAGATCGTGGGGCCCGCCGCGACCCGGACGAAGTTGGCCGAGAGGAGGAGGACGAGGAAGATGGCCGTGCCGAGGAGGACCGTGGTCACGACGACACCTCTTCCCAGCTCGAGGCCCAGGTCACCGCCGGCGGCTTCATGCGCGGCTCGCCGAAGACCGGGGCCACGATGTTCTGGAGTTCCCCCGAGACGACGGCGCCCGCGGTATCGGGGTGGAGCGCGTGGACGAGATACGTGCCGTCCTGCAGGTCGATCGTCACCGTGCCGGGCGTCAGCGTGATCGTGTTCGCCACCATGACCTGGCCGACCTGGCTCCGGATGCCGGTCGAGAAGACGAGGGCCCGCGGGCGGATGTTCATCGAGGGCGACAGGATCCTCCGGGCCACGTCGATGTTCGCCACGACCACGCTCCGGATCAGCCAGAGGAGGTAGCGAACGAGGCCGCCTGCGCTCCGCACGAACTCGCCTCCACCCCGGGGCAGGTCCGGTGCCCGGCTGCCGAAGGGTCGCTCGGGGTTCATCAGCACCACGATGGCCACCGAGCAGGCCATGAAGATCATGTACTGGAGGCCGATCCGCCCCGAAAGCAGGAGCCAGAAAGCGGAGAGAATCACCACGAGGGCGACGGTACGCAGGACCGAGCCGCTCCCCTCTCGGGGCGACGGAGCGGTCGTCCGGCTCGGCTCGCTGCTGGGCGCCATCGAGGCTCCGTGCGGAGGGATGGAGGAATCATGGGCGCGCGCTCACGAGCGCCGGACCCGGGGTGCGGGCCCGGTGCCAGGCGAGCGCGGAATTCTGCGAAACCTTGAAGCTGTCCTCCCCCGCTCGGGGGGTCAAGAGATCGGACGGACCGGGACTACGCCACAGCATCCCGCCGGTTCCGCACCGCCTCGACGACGGCGTCGGCGGTGATCCCGAGCCGCTCGAACAGCACCTCGGCCGGAGCCGACGCGCCGAAGCGGTCGAGTCCCACCGACGCGCCCCCGAGACCGGTGAAGCGCTCCCAGCCGAGGGTGACGCCGGCCTCGACCGAGACCCGGAGCGTGACCGAGGGCGGAAGGACCGCCTCCCGCCACGCGGCGTCCTGGAGCGCGAAGCGGTGCCAGCTCGGCAGACTCACGACCCGCGTCGCGAGCCTGTCTTCCGACTCGAGTCGCTCGGCCGCCTCGACGGCAACCTGCACCTCGGACCCGGTGGCGAGGAGGATCACCTCGGGCGCCGCCGGCGCGCCGTCCCGGATCGCCTCGCGGAGCACGTAGCCCCCGCGCGCCACGCCCGAGCCGGCCCGCTGACCCCCCTCGCCTCCCGCCTCGGCGGCGGGGGAGTGGGTCCGGTCGAGCAGCGGCACGTTCTGGCGCGTCAGCGACAGGAAGGACGGGCCGTCGGTGCGGGCCATGGCGAGCCGCCACGCCTCGGCGGTCTCGACGGCGTCGGCGGGCCGCAGGTCCTGGAGCCCGGGAATGGCCCGGAGCCCAAGGAGCTGCTCAACCGGCTGGTGCGTCGGGCCGTCCTCGCCGAGGCCGATGGAGTCGTGGGTGAAGACGAAGGTCACCGGGAGCTTCATCACCGCGGCCAGCCTGATCGCCGGGCGCATGTAGTCCGAGAAGATCAGGAAGGTGCCGCCGAAGGGGCGGATTCCGCCGTGTAGGGCGATCCCGTTCAGGACCGAGCCCATGGCGTGCTCCCGGACCCCGAAGTGAACCGTCCGACCGCCGGGGGTGGCGGGGAGGAGCGAGTCGGCCCCGTCCAGGTCGGTCTTGTTCGAGGGCCCGAGGTCGGCGGAGCCGCCCATCAGTTCGGGGACCCTCGCCGCCAGCGCGTTCAGCACCTTCCCGGACACCCCGCGCGTCGCCGCGGGCTTCGCGGTGGCGGCGCCGCCCTCCCCCGCATTCGAGAGGTCGGGAATCGCGGCTTCCCAGCCCTCGGGGAGTTCCCGACGCATCGTCCGCTCGAACTCGGCGGCGAGCTCGGGGTGCGCGGTCCGGTACGCCTCGAAACGGGCGTTCCACGCCGCCTCGGCGGCGGCACCCTCGGGACCGGTCCTTGCCCACTCCCGGCGCGCCTCGTCCGGCACGAAGAAGGGCTCGTGGCTGGGGTATCCGTAGTGCTCCTTCGCACCCCGGACCTCGTCGGGACCGAGGGGCGCCCCGTGCGCGTCGGCGGTCCCGGCCTTCGAGGGCGCCCCCCAGGCGATCCGGGTGCGAAGGGCGATCAGGCTCGGGCGGTCCGCCTCCCCGTTCGCCGCCCGGATCGCCCGGTCGAGCCCCTTCACGTCGTTCCCGTCTTCCACGACCTGCACGTGCCAGCCGTAGCTCTCGAACCGCCGGAGCTGGTCGGTGGAGCTCGCGAGCTCGGTCGAGCCCTCGATCGTGATCTCGTTGTCGTCGAAGATCCAGAGGAGCTTCCCGAGCTTCTGGTGCCCGGCGATCTCCGCGGCCT
>JBJHBX010000315.1:0-4071 GCA_050485725.1 Gemmatimonadales bacterium
CCGCGAGCGGGGGCTCGCCGACGTGCTGATCGTGAGCGGGCCCGGCACCGGGCGCCCGGTGGACAGGGCCCGCCTGGCCCGCGTCCGGGCGGCGGTCCCCGGCGTCCCCCTCTGGGTCGGGAGCGGTGCCACGACAGACACCGTCGGCGCCCTCCTCCGGGAGGCCGACGGCGTCATTGCCGGGAGCGCCCTGAACCACGGGGGGCGCGCCGGGGCCGGCATCGACCCCGGTCGCGTCGAGGCCTTCGTGGCGGCCGCGGGCTGAGCGCCGGCGTCAGCGCGTCAGCCGCGTCGGCACCCCCGGGGCGTCGTTCAGCCGGTAGATCGGCACCCAGGCGTTCGGCCCGCCACTCGTCGGGATCGAGTGGTCGAGGAAGTTCCAGCGCAGCACGGAGTCCTCGGCATCGGGCTCCATCAGCAGCGGAATGAGGCGCCCCGTCACCTGCCGCAGGCGAACCACGTACGTCCCGGCGGGGAAGGTCATCTCGGCCGGCACCACCTCGACCTCGGCCTGCGCCAGCAGGTGGTTCTGGTAGGGGGTCGAGGCCCAGGAGATGTCCTCGATCCGGAAACGCTCCACCGGCATCGTGACCTCCTCCCGGAGCTGCTCCACCTGGATCCCGTGGCGGCGAAGAAGGTGGGCCACGTCGTCGAGGCGCCCGTCGAAGGCGTACCCCCAACCCGGCATGGAGCGGGTGTTCTCGGGCACCCAGAGCGTCCGGTTCTCGCCCGTCACGGTGAAGAACTCGCCCCAGGAGCCGTCGGGATTCCGCTCCCGCACCTCGAACTCGACCGGCTCGGGATGCACGCTCTCGCGGGTGGTCAGGATGATCTCCGACGCGGGCTCCTCGACGGTGCGGCGCCGGGCCTCCCGCACGACGCGCTGCGTCTCTTCGGCATTGTCGCCCACGAACTGGAGCAGGGCGATGAAGGACTCGCGGGCGGCATCGGCCTGCACGTTCAGGGGGTGCCCCCCCGGAACCTCGTAGAGCAGGGTGATGATGTTCTGGATCCCCCCGTAGGAGTGCTGCTTCCGGACCCAGGGCACCGTGGTGCGCCAGAACCAGGTGTTGGCCTCCTCATCGAAGCTGGGCCCCGAGTACCAGAAGAACTTCATTCCCTTCGACGCCAGGTGGGCCTCGTGGGCGTCGTACATGGGCCCGCGGGCGAAGGCCACCAGGTCGGCGTCGGCGGTGGGGTCGAGGGTGGTCTGGTACGTCATGTGGTACGGGAGGGAGCCCCCGTTGTGCGCGTCGACCCAGACCTCGGGCTGGAAGCGGAGGAGGATGTCCTCGATGGTGGCCGTGACCTCGGGGGTCTCCATGACCACCCAGTCCCGGTTCATGTCGTAGCCGAGCGAGTTCGTGCGACGCCCGTTGTTCCCCCAGTCACCCCCGTCGGGGTTCATGTTCGGAACGATGATCACGTTCACCTTCTCGAGCAGGTGCTGGTGGTCTCCGAGCGTCAGCTCGCGGATCAGCTGCTGACCCCCTTCCCTCCCCGATCGCTCGTTCCCGTGGATCGAGCTGAGAATGAAGACCGTCGGCTTCCCCGAGAGAATGGAGGCGCTCGGGTCCGAATGGGGCGGATCCCCGAGGAACGCCACCACGAAGGGGCGCCCCTCGTTCGTCGTGGTGAGCTGTTCCACGATGATCCGGTCGGAGCGTCGCTGGATCTCGTCCAGGAAGTCGAGGACCTCCTGGTGCTGCGAGGCCCGCTCCCAGTTCGCCCGCTCGGCGCCGGTGCGGGGAAGCTCCTGGGCGTGGGCGGCCACGGGGGCCAGCACCGGCGAAAGGACCAGGACGCCCGCCGCGAAGGCGGTCACGAGGGTTCGCATCTTCATCTCCATCTTCATGTGCAGCGGCTTCTCCAGCGGTTCGTGCGTGAACGGAAGTTCGGGGAGCGGGTGCGCGGCCGGGGTCACTTCCCCTTCATCCGGCGCTTCTCCTCGACGACGCGGCGGTGCACCTCGGCGTTCTCGACCCAGGGCTGGCGCGTGAAGTACGACTTCGACAGCTCGATCACCTTCGGGGTCAGGAAGACGAGGGCGATGAGGTTCGGAATGATCACGAGCCCCAGGAAGACGTCGCCCAGCGTCCACGCCACCGCGAGCGGCACCACCGCCCCGAGGAAGTGCATGCCCACGAAGACGATCTTGTACGGGAGCACCGCCTTCGCGCCGAAGAGGTAGAATGCGCATCGGTCTCCGTAGTAGCTCCAGGCGATGGCCGTGGAGATGCCGAAGAGGAGCACCGTCAGGAGCACGATGTACTGCCCCCAGTCGCCGGGGAGCCCTCGCTGGAAGGCCACCATGGTGAGGGGCGCGCCCGTCTGGGCTCCGTTCCCGTACAGGATCGGCACCGCGTTCCCCGCCGCGTCGGTGACCTGCCTTCCGGCGGGGACGATCGTTCCGTCGAAGGGCTGCGTCTGCGCCTCATCGAGGAAGAACCGCTCCACCGGTGCGTTGTTGAAGGCGAGCTGGCGCGTGCCGGGGCCGGTCTCGGGGAAGCCGTCGCGCACCTCGACCGAGGCGGGCGGCGCCACCATCCGGTTGTAGCCGCCGTCGGCCGTCTCCTCGACCCAGCTCACCCGGTTGTCGGCGAGCGAAATGGGGGTCGCGAAGCGGTCGTCCCACGACGAGGTCACGATGATCACGAGCGCCGTCATCGTGCAGATCACGATCGTGTCGATGAAGGGCTCGAGGAGCGCCACGACGCCCTCGGACACGGGCTCGTCGGTCTTCGCCGCCGCGTGGGCGATGGGGGCCGACCCCTGCCCCGCCTCGTTCGAGAAGAGCCCCCGCCGCACGCCCCACATCATCGTGACGAGGAAGGCCCCGACGCCGGCACCGGCCACGCCCGCCGAGGGGTTGAAGGCCTCGGCGAAGATCAGCCCCAGCGCCGGCACGACCTGGTCCCAGTTGAGCGCGATGATCACGAGGGCGCCTGCCACGTAGATCCCCGCCATGGCGGGCGCCAGGATCCCGGTGACCTTCCCGATCCGCGAGATGCCGCCCAGGATGACCGCGGCGACGATGGTGGCGGTGATGAGCCCCGACACCCAGACCGGAACCCCGAAGGAGTCCCGCATCGTGTCGGCCACGGTGTTCGCCTGCACGCCGTTTCCGGTCAGGAAGGCGGTGATCCCGAGCATCAGCGCGAAGAAGACCGCCATCGGCTTCCACGCCGCGCCGAGCCCCTTCTCGATGTAGTACATGGGGCCGCCCGAGACCGTCCCCTCCCAGATCGGGGCGTCGGGGTCCGGCTTCCTGACGTCGCGGAAGTACTGGGCCAGCGTCACCTCGGCGAACTTCGTGGCCATGCCGAGGAAGGCGGTGACCCACATCCAGAAGAGGGCCCCGGGGCCCCCGAAGTGGATCGCGATGGCCACACCCGCGATGTTTCCGATCCCGACGGTGGCCGAGAGCGCGGTGGAGAGCGCCTGGAAGTGCGACACGTCGCCGGGTTCGTCGGGGTCGTCGTACTTCCCCGTGGCGACCGCGAAGCCGTGCCCGAGCGCGCGGAGCTGGATGAAGCCCAGGCGGAGCGTGAAGTAGAATCCCGCGCCGAGGAGCAGGATCACGACGAAGGGGATCGTCTCGCCGGCCACCGGAATGCCGGAGGCCCAGACGATGTCCTCCATCCAGTTGACGAACGCGCTGATGGACTCCATTCGCCTCTCGGGGGTTGGAGCTAAGGGGGAAATGTGGGAAAGACCCGGAAGAATGGACCGGGGAACCCGCGAGGGCAAGTTCGCCGCGAGCGAAACCGCGAAAGATCACCGAACGTAGGGAGGCGCGGATCCGGCCGGGTCCCGCCCGGCACACCGATTCACCTGAGCCTTCCCATTCCGGAGCTGTCCATGGATGCGACCCCCAGGACCCGGCCCATGTCGCGGGTTTCCGCACTCCTCCTTCCCGCTTTCCTGGCGCTCGTCGCCCCGGCCTCGGCACAGGCCACGCCCTGCCCCACGGGCGGTGTGCTTCTCGGCGCGGGCAGCACCGGGTTGGGGCTCGGTCACGTGCCCCGGGTGAACGGGGTCCGGATCAACGTGCGCGATCGATGCCTGGAC
>JBJHBX010000316.1:0-4066 GCA_050485725.1 Gemmatimonadales bacterium
CCAGCTCCTGGCCCGCATCTACGAGGTGCTTTCCCTCCTCTGCCCCGCCTGCGGCGGCGAGATGCGGATCATCTCGTTCATCACCCTGCCCTCCACCGTACAGCGCATCCTCCTCCACCTCGACCTGCCGCATCGGCCGCCCCGGGTGTCCCCCGCCCGTGGCCCTCCCCAGGCCGAGCTCCACTTCGACCAGTCCCCCGCCTTCGATCTCGCCGCTCCTGAGCCCATCCCGGAGCTCGAGTTCGATCAGTCCACTCCCGATGACTGGGAGGCCTGAGCTACGACTCTGTCCCCTCCTCTGGCCCCCGGCCCCCGGACCCTGCAACCCGGCTGCCTCCAGCCGCCCATGGCACCATCCTTCGGGCCCCGATTTCAATGGCGCAACCCTCGCCAGGTCGCCTCGGTCTCTTCTCCCCACCTCAGGGCTATCCCCCTGCCTCTACCTCACCCGCTTGCCGCCTGCTTGCCTGCCCGGAGGCGGCATCCCACCTTGCCTCCTCCCTTGATGGGTCCTTTCGATTTCCTGTTCCTTCCGGGAACACTACTTCCGGGGAAACGGCTGGATCCTCGGGCTGATCACCCTTGCCGTGGTGGTGCAGGTCGCAAGCGAGCTTCTCAAGGGCGGTGTGCTCGTCCATCCGGCCCGGGTGCTCCAGCTCATCGCAGTCGGCCTCTTCACCTCACTCGCGTGGACCAAGAATATTCGCTATCACGGGGCCGTGACGCGTGTTCCGATTGGCTTCTTCATGGTCTTCGCGGTGATCTACACGGTGCGCCTCACGGGATGGAACGGTGCAGGCTGCGGCGCCCGGGGAATGCCCCCCCCCAAAAGGCATGCGGGCTCGGCGTCATCCCGACCGTCGAGCCCGCCATTTTCAGCCTGCCACCTTCAGCCTGCGACCTCCCTCATCCCCCCACGGTCGCCTCGAGCCGCACGCCGGCGTAGGCCGTGTGCCCGCGCAGCATGATGTACCAGGTCCCCGCATCGGGAGCCAGGCGGCTGCAGGTTTCCGCATTGCCCTCGCGGAACGGGCGGCAGTCATAGACGAACTCCTGGGGGAGCCCGCCCCGGCGAATGTAGAGGTCGACGTCGCCCGTGCCCCCCGAGGTGGCCACGGTGAGCTGGGTCGCGCCCGCCGGCACCGCAATGGCGTAGTAGCGCGTGCTTCCCACCGCGCCCCCGATCTCGTTGACCGCCACGCCGCTCGTGAGCGTCACGATCTGGGCCACCACCACCGTGAACGCCCGCGTGTGCGTGGCGCCGGCCGCATCGGTGACCCGCACGGTGAAGGTGGAGCTCCCCAGCGTGGCCGGCACACCCGAGAGCGCCCCGCTTGCGGAGAGCGTGAGCCCCTCGGGAAGCGTCCCTTCGGCCAGGTTCCAGGTATACGCGCCACTTCCTCCGGTGGCCGCGAGCTGCGCCGCGTAGGGGGTGCCCACGTCTCCGGCCGGGAGGCTCGTGGTCTCGATGGTGGGTGCACGGTCTACCGTGAGCTCGAGCTCACGGGATGCGGAGCGACCGGCCCCATCGGTGACCTTCGCGGTGAAGGTGAAGGCGCCCCCCTCGATGGGGGTGCCCGCCAGCGCGCCGCCCGCTGCGAGGACCACTCCCGCCGGCAGTGCGCCGCCATCGAGGGACCAGGCGTAGGCGCCGTCGCCCCCGGTGGCCACGAGCTGTGCGGCCCAGGGCCGACCCTGCGTGGCCTGGGGCAGTGCCATGGCTGCCACGGCCAGGGGGGCCCGCACGACAATGGGAAGCTGCCGCGAGGCCTGCTGCCCCGATCCGTCGGTGAGGGTGACCGTCACGGTCGATGCGCCCGGCACCGTGGGCGTGCCCGAGAGCGCGCCGGTGGCCGACACGGTGAGCCAGGTCGCCGCCTCGCCCGCCAGGCCCCACGTGCGCGCGCCACTTCCGCCCACGGCCTGGAGCTGCGCGGCATAGGTCGTACCGACCGCCGCCTCGGGCAGGGTCCAGGTGTGCACGGCCAGCGCCTGGATCACCGGCAGGGAAAGGTTCGCGGTGGCGCTCCGACCACTCGAATCCGTGGCCTGCACGCGGAAGGCGGCGGTCCCGGCCCCCACCGGGGTCCCGGAAATGACCCCTGCGGGCGAGAGCGTCAGGCCCGAGGGAAGGGTCCCTGCGGTCAGGATCCAGCTGTAGCTGCCGCCGCCCCCCGCGGCCGCGAGCGTCTGGGTGTAGCCCTGGCCCTCGATGGCGCTCGCGAGGGTCGCGGTCTCGATCGTCACGGGGGAGACGGGGGCGGTGGGGTCGGCGTCTTCGCACGCCGCAAGCACGAGAACGCTCGAAAGCAGCACGAGCGCAGACCGCACGGCGGCGATCTTCCCGGAGATGCTATGCATGATGTTCGCTCCTTGTATGGCGGGTTGATCAGGCACCGGGCCAGGCACTGGGCCGCGGCGGTCCATCGCCATGGATTTAGGAGCGGGGGATTAGCTGCCGATTAAATGGGGGGATGCAGGGGGGGGGATGCGCAGGGGGCGGGAAGGGCGGAGCGGCGGGCGCGGGGGAGCGTGCGCAGAACGGCTGGCGCGGAGAGCGGGCCGGGGCGGACGCTGCGTCCAGGGCGCCCGGGCCGGAGTGCCCGCGTCCGCAGCGCTCGAGGGCACTTTGGGGACAACGGTGGCGGTTCTCCAAGGCGATGGGATCGGAAACGCCCAATACGGGCCGAACCGGGCCAACCGTCCGTGCCGCTCCGGCACTGAGGGCGCAAATCCGCCCTGTATGGGCCGATTGGGGCCACGCGTCCGCTGAAAGGCGAACGAAGGTCCCGGAAACGCCCGCGGGCCGCGGCCCACGGTGGTCGACTCTTCTCCGGCGGCATCCAGCTGCGATCCACCCGCTTCCTGACCCGGATGAGCGTCGGTTCCTGGCGCGGGCGCGGGACGGCACTCCCCGAGCCGCCCGTCCCTCCGGTCAGCGCGCCCGCATGAAGTCGATGAGCCTCGCTGCGAGCTCCGCCGCCGCATCCTCCTGAAGGAAGTGCCCGGCGCCCTCGATCGTGGCGTGCGGCTGGCCGCGTGCGCCGGGAATGGCATCGAGGAAGAGGGCATCCCAGCCACGGGTGACTGTGCGCGGGGGCCTCTCGCCCTCGAGCGGCTTCACGCACCTGCCGGCTTCGGGGCGATCTCCTCGCCGGAGGTCAGCCCGGTCTACCGGCGCCCCGAGCCCGATCTGGCCGGTCGCCACGAGCCTCACGTCACGCACCTTGCGTTGCTCGACCGACTTGCCCTTCTCGTGCCGCCGCCTCGCATCCATCGACACCGATGCCAAGGGGCTCCGGGACGTGGGGAAGCTCTGGGTTTCCCCGGTGACGTTGAAGGAGTAGTATGAAGTGTCGCCTGCCCCGATTGTCGACAGCCCGTCATCAGGAGCGGAAAGCGATGTCTCGTGCATCCCCGGATTCCCGGACGGCCCGCCCCAGCAGGGCCCGCGTGAGAGCAGGGTCAGGAGTCGCTCTTGTCGCGGTCATCGGAGTTTTCGCAGCCTGCGCATCTTCCGGAGGCTCTCAGACAGAGCCGGCCCTGATCTTCAGTGGGACCGAAGTGCCAAGGTGCGCGTTCGAGCCCGTCGGTGAAGTGACGGCCCAAGTCAGAATGCGCGGAGACCAAGCTGCGGTCGAGGCGAGATTGCATCCCCTGCTGGCGCGAGCGGCAACGCGGCGGGGTGCCGACGCGATCATGGCCATACGCCTCGAGGGGCGCTTCACGGTCGTGGCCACGGGCACCCGACCGGCCGGAGCGGCCGTCGGGTCCGTACCCTGGAACGGGCGCGCCCAGGCCATTCGGTTCCTGAATCCGAACTGTCACGCTTGACGGCGGGAGCCCGTCGCCTCCCTTGGTCTCCCCCGCACGCGGCCATCCCCAGGCCGAACATGACCTTGACGGGTCCACGGCCCTTGGTCTCGCCGCTTCCGACCCTGCGCCGGAGGTCGGGTTCGATGAGTCGCCCCCCCGGGACTGGGAACTCCGAACCACGCCCCCACTCCCTGCACGTCCGGTTCTCCCACCGGAGCGTCCGCCACCACCCATCGTACCGTCTCTCGGG
>JBJHBX010000317.1:0-4028 GCA_050485725.1 Gemmatimonadales bacterium
CCACGCGCGGCGCGGTCGAGGAGCGCGAAACGGAGGTCGGCTTCGACGGACCAGCGCTCGAGGTACTCGGCGGGAATCGGGTCGCCCGCCGGGATGTCCACGTTGAGCGGATCCACGGGCTGGCCGTTCCGGTGCATCTCGTAGTGCAGGTGCGGGCCGGTGGCGAGGCCGGTCATGCCCACGTAGCCGATGACCTGGCCCTGGCTGACCCGATCCCCCGCCCGGAGCCCCGAGGCGAAACCGTTCAGGTGCGCGTAACGCGTCATGAAGCCGCTCGCGTGCCGGATCTCGACCAGGTTCCCGTACCCGCCCTGCACGCCGCGCACGGTGACCGTGCCGTCGGCGGTGGCCATCACGGGGGTCCCGGTGGCGGCGGCGTAGTCCACCCCGATGTGCGGACGCCGGGTGTTCAGGATCGGGTGGAAGCGGTTCATGTTGAAGCCCGACGAGATCCTGCGGAACTCGAGGGGAGCCTTGAGGAAGGCCCGGCGAAGCGATTCGCCCTCCAGGTCGTAGTAGCCGCCGATGCCGTCGTCGTGGAGGTCGAACCAGATTGCATGCAGCGGACGGCCGCGGTTCACGAGCTCGGCCGCCAGGATCCGCCCGGTGCGCATCGTGCCGTCGGGGCGGACCTCCCGCTCGAAGGCCAGGCGGTACTCGTCCCCGCGCTGGATCTGGCGCGAGAAGTCGAGCTGCCACTGGAACACCCGGTCCATCAGGTCGATGACCCGGGCCCGGTCCACCCTGGGCATCTCGTCGAGGTCCGGGTTCAGCACGACCGCGCTCCAGAGGTCCGTCGTGATCTCCCCGCGTACGAAGACGGTGTCGACCCAGACCGGGGTCTCGAGCCTGGCCGACGCCCATCCGAAGGGCTGACGCTCGACGCGGACGATCTCGTCGGGGCTGACGACGACCTCGATGGCCCGCGGCTCGGGCTCGCCGCGGCGGTACCGAAGGGTCACCTCGGTCCCGACCCGGAGCCGCGACGGGGAGGCGTGCTCCTGGAAGGCCAGGAGGAGGGCCTGCTGCTGCGCGTGGGGGATCAGGGCCCGGGAGAGGACCCCGCCGAAGGTCTCTCCGTACCCGAGCACCTCGACCTGGACCTGTTCGGCCGACTCGGCCTGGAGCGCCGGGAGGAGACCGGCGTCGGGGGTGCGCGGGAGGGAGGGTGAGAAGGCGAGAAAGCCGAGAGCCAGGAGGCCTCCCCCGCCGAGGAAGGCGCGGGAGGAGCTGCGGTTCAGGAAGTTCATGCGTCCGTTTCTGACCGTGGTCTGGAGTCGCCTGTCCGGGACGGCGGAGGCCGGGAACCCCCGTGGGAGTCCCCGACCGTCCGGAACGCCGTCACCGCGCGTCTTGAAGTCTTTCGGCCTGAACCAATCTGCCGCACGGGGGCAGAAAGGTACAGGGTCAGTCCATCTGCCGACGGATGAAGGTCGGAATGTCCAGGTCCCGGATCTCGGTCCGGTCCACCACCCGCTCCGGCGGGCGACTGAGCGGCATCACCCCGCCGCGCTCCACGCCCGTACCTCCACCGCCCACGACCTTCCGCTCCTGCTGGAACTGGATCTGCTGCTGCGGCTGCGACTGGCTCTGGCTCACGGGCTGGCTCACGTTTCGGGGCGTGGCTGCGGGCCGACCGAAGTCCGGGCGAAGGACGCGGGCCTCCTGGCGGGCGGTCTCGCTCCGGTCGAAGCCGGTGGCGATCACCGTCACCCGGATCTTCCCCTCGAGCTCCGGATCGTGGACGGCGCCGAAGATGATCTCGGCATCCTCGCCGGCCTCTTCCTGGATGATCGAGGAGACCTGCGTGACCTCGTCGATCGCAAGGTCCATGCCCCCGGTGATGTTGATCAGCACGCCCAGCGCACCCTTGATCGACACGTCGTCCAGGAGGGGGGAGGAGATGGCCTCCTGCGCCGCTTCCTGGGCGCGGTTCTCGCCCTCGCCGAAGCCCGAGCCCATCAGCGCCGGGCCCCGGCACGCCATGATCGTGCGGACGTCCGCGAAGTCCACGTTCACCTCGCCGGTGACGCGGATCAGGTCGGAGATGCCCTGCGTGGCGTGAAGGAGCACCTCGTCGGCGCGCTTGAGCGCGTCCTTGAAGGTGGTGCCCTTCCCGACCACCGAGAGGATCCGGTCGTTCGGCACCACGATCATCGTGTCGACGGCCCGGCGAAGCTCGGCGAGCCCCAGGTCGGCCTGCCGCATCCGCTTCTTCCCCTCGAAGGAAAAGGGGCGGGTCACGACGCCGATGGTAAGCGCCCCGAGCTCGCGGGCGATCTCGCCGATGAGCGGCGCCGCACCGGTCCCCGTCCCTCCGCCCATGCCCGCCGTGATGAAGACGAGGTCGGCGCCGTCGAGGGCCTTGCGGACCTCCTCCTCGGACTCGGAAATGGCCTGCCTGCCGATCTCGGGGCGGGCGCCGGCACCGAGTCCCCGCGTCAGCTTCTTCCCCAGCTGGATCGTGACCTGGGCCCGGGCGTTCTTCAGCGCCTGGGCATCGGTGTTCGCCGAAATGAACTCGACGCCCTCCAGGTCCTCGTCCACCATGCGGTTGACCGCATTCCCCCCGGCACCGCCCACGCCGATGACCTTCATGCGGGCGTTCTGCACCGGCGTCTCCTCGAATTCGAAAATCATCATGGTCTCCTCCCGGTTCGCGGGAATGTGGCGGTGGATGGTGGTTTTGTCCAGCAGGGGTCAGAAGAATTCACGGATCCAGGCTCCGATCCGGGTGATGAGCTGGGATGAGACGGTGCTCGCCCCCTCCCCGGTGTCGTGAAACCGGTCAGCTCCGAGGAGGCAGGTGCCCGCCACGGTGGCGAAGCGGGGGCGCGCGACCTCGCCGGCCAGGCCGCTCAGGCCTTCGCCGGGCGCGCCCAGCCGGATCGGGGCCGCGAAGCACTGCTGGGCCATCTCGACGACGCCCTCCATGGCGGAGGTGCCCCCGGTCAGGACCACCCCGGCACCGAGCCGGTTCAGCACGCCGGCGCCCTCGAGGTGCTGGTGGACCAGCCCGAAGATCTCGTCCAGCCGCTGCTCGACGATGTGCGAGATCAGCTCCCGCGCCACGTCGCGGCGCTGGCCCGGGCCGGGGCCGGGCAGCTCCACGGTCTCCTGCGGGTCCACGAGCTGGGCGAGGGCCACGGCGTACGTCTCCTTTGCCCGCTGCGCTTCCGCAAACGGGATCGAGAGGCCGCGCACGAGGTCGCCGGTGATCGTGTCGCCCCCCACCGGGAGGACCCCGATGTGCTGGATCCGCCCCTCGTGGAAGGCCACCATCTCGGTGGTGGACGCCCCCACCGAGATCAGCGCCACGCCGACCTCCTTCTCGTCTTCGGTGAGCACGGCCCGGGCGGTGGCAAGCGGCGAGAGGACGAGGGACTGGACCCGGTATCCCGCCCGGTTCACCGCCTTCCTGAGGTTCGTGGCCGCGGCGGCGGCGCAGGTGACCAGGTAGACCTCGGTCTCGAGGCGGACCCCCGACATCCCGACCGGGTCCTTGATCCCCTCCTGGTGATCGACCCGGTACTCCTGGGGGATCGCGTGGAGGAACTCCCGGTCCGGGGGAAGGGCCACGGCGCGCGCGACCTCGTGCACTCCCCGCAGGTCTGCGGCGTCGATCTCCTCGCCCTTCACCGCCACGACCCCCATCGAGGTCATGGCCTGGACGTGGTCACCGCCAATGGAGCACCAGACGCGGTCCACCTCGTGGCCGGCCATCAGCTCGGCCTCGCGGATGGCCGTCTGCACCGATTCGGTGGTCTCCTCGATGTGGGTCACCACGTCGCGACGCACGCCGCCGGTGCGGGTCTGCCCGACGCCCAGCACCCGGAGCTCGGGGCGACGCCGGCCTTCCCCCACCAGTTCGGCGATGAGGGCGCAGGTCTTCGTCGTGCCGATGTCGAGGCCGGCAATCAGGTTCGATCGCATCTTCAGCGGAGGTTCGTGGAAGGGTAACGCACGACCACCTGGTCCGCGAACCGGAGGTCGATGGCCACGGGAACGCGGCCGGGCTCCCGGTCCAG
>JBJHBX010000318.1:0-3995 GCA_050485725.1 Gemmatimonadales bacterium
CCCCCCGCCCCCGCCAAGGCAGCCGGCACGTGGAGACCGACCGTTTGTCGGAGCGGCTCGTCAACCCTGGTTCAAGCGGGGGATGTCCCTCTTGATATCGCCCGCGGTTGCACATATGGTTTCACATGCCCCGAGTCGTCCTTGACACCTGTGTGCTGGCCGCGGCGGTGCGGTCTGCGCGAGGCGCCTCGAACCGGCTCCTTTCGCTCGTCGGAACCGGGGCGTTCGGGCCAGCCCTCTCGGTGCCTCTCGTGTTCGGATACGAGGACGCGCTCCTCCGACCAGGAAACCGCGGGCCCTTCACACGGGAGGAAATCGTGGAGATCCTCGACTTCATCAGCGCAAACGGTGTGCCCCAGGAGATCCACTTCCTGTGGCGCCCGCACCTCCCTGACTCCAGGGACGACCACGTCCTGGAACTGGCGGTCGCCGCACGGTGCGAGGCGATCGTCACCTTCAACCTGCGGGACTTTCGAGGCGCAGAGGCCTTCGGCGTGAGGGTCGTTTCGCCTGGAGCCTTTCTCGGAGAGATTCTCCCATGAGCCAGATGAGCCTGAGACTTCCCGAGTCCCTTCACCGGGCCCTCAAGGAGATCGCGGAGCGCGAGAACGTATCTGCGAACCAGTTCGTCACCCTCGCGGTGGCGGAAAAGATCAGCGCGCTGACCACCGCCGAGTACCTGGCCATGCGGGCCGCACGCGCCCCCGACCGCGCCCGGTTCGAGGAGCTCCTCCGGAAGGCCCCCGACGTGGAGCCCGACGAGGAGGACCGGGCCTGAGGGCCTCGCCTGCCGCTCCCGTAGGGTCAGTCCTGTGATCGGAGCTGATCCGCGATTCTCCGGACCTCGATGGCCAGTTCCGGAAAGTCCCGATGGACGACCACCCAGACCAGCTCGAGGTCCACGCCCATGTAGTCGTGGATGACCTTGTCTCGCATCCCTGCGATCCTGCGCCAGGGGACCCCAGGCGCATCGTTACGAAGGTCCGGGGGAAGGTTCTTGACCGCCTCACCTATGATCTCGATCCGTCGAACCACGGCGTCCTGGAGCCGCTGGTCCCCGCTGAACGCATCGAAATCGATCCCGGCCAGGTACGATTGGGCGAGATCGATGCTTTCCAGGATGTGATCCAGGTACAGCGCCGGTTCCCGGGACTTCACAGGATCCGGAGCTCGTCCCGGAGCACACGGTCCCGAAGCCGGGGGTGAAGCGCTCGGTACGTCGTTGCCTCGACCTTGAGCCCCAGCGTATCGCTCAGTGCCTGTTCGAGCCCCACGAGATCGAGGAGCGAGGAGCCTGCGGGAAGCTCCACCAGCACGTCGAGATCGCTTTCGGGGCCTGCCTCGCCCCGGGCGTACGACCCGAACCCGCCGGGCTCCGAACCGGCGAAGGACCGGAAGGGCCTTCTCCACCAGGGGGGACAGTGCCTGAACCATGATCCGAAGATACCCCGCAAGGCGGGCAGCCGGAAGGCAGGGGTTGGCCGCCACCTACGACGTGCGCAGCCCCTTCGTGGAGGCGATAGATCGGTAAGACGGAGTAAACTGACTCAATTCAAGGGCAGCGGACGAACGACAGGGTCCCCTCGGGAACCCTTCTGCACCGGGTGCCGGGCCCAGGCCCATCGGAGACGAAGGGCTGGACGTGACTCCTGGTGTGTGGCGAAATCGTCAGCGGGCCCTGGCCAACGGCGATGGTACGATCACGGATCCCGTAATACCAAGCCCGGGGTTGCCGTTGGATTGAGCAAACTTATATTTAATATAAGTTTGCTCACTTCTGAGGCAGGCGGGTTCCCCAATGGCCCCTGCCCCCACGCCGGTTGGATCGATGCCTCGCGACACCTTCCGTACGCTGTGGGACGGACTCCTCTCAGAGGGCGTCGTCTCGATCACGGCCCCCGCACTCGCTGAGAGGGCTGGCGCGAGCATCGCCTCGGCCCATCTGGCCATCCACAACGCCAAGCGATACGGGAAGATCTTCACGCCCGTTCGTGGGTTGTACGTGCTTGTCCCTCCAGAGTATCGCGCCTGGGGAGTTGTGCCGGCGGACTGGTTCATCGATGACATGATGCGGCACCTCGGGCGGAGGTACTACGTCGGATTCCTTTCTGCCGCGAACATGCACGGAGCCAGTCATCAAGCTGCTCAGGTCTTCCAGGTGGTTACGGACCGGGCGGTGGCGAACCGCGAAGTGCACCAGCTCCGGTTGGAGTTCCATGTGGCGTCGGACATCGAGACCCGAGCAGATCAGGAGCGGATCGGCCCCACCGGTAGGCTGAGGGTCGCGACCCCCGAGACGTGCGTTCTCGATCTTTCGGAACGACCGGATGTCGGTGGCGGGGTGAACGTGCTTCTCGAGGTGCTGGGTGGACTGACGGTGGATCCTGACCTGCTTGCGGCGGCGGCAAGGACCCGCGCAAAGGCGGGCGTGCGTCGGTGTGGCTGGTTTCTGGAACGCACGCACCCCCATCTGGATCTCTCCGGGCTCCGTGAGATCGCCAAGCCGGGTACGGGCGCCGCTACCCGACTGGTGGCAAAGGGACCGAGGCGCGGAACACACGATCAGCGGTGGGGCATCCTGATCAACGCCGACGCGGAGGGTGGCTCATGATTCCGCGCCCTGTTCTCGCAGCTTGGCGCAGGAAGGCACCGTGGCGCGACGATCGCCAGGTGGCGCAGGACTTCCTCCTCTCCGTCCTTGCGATCCGAATCTCGAACGCCCCGGTCACTGCCGAGCATCTCGTCTGGCGAGGGGGGACGTGTCTGCACAAACTGCACCTTGAGCGACCATGGCGATACAGCGAGGATCTCGACTACGTGCTGCTGGGCGATATCGAGCACGGCACGATCAGCGATGCGATCACATCGGTGCTCACTGAGCTGGGCATGCAGACCGTGAAGGCCGAGATCTCTCCCTCCCGGGTCAACGTGTGGGCATCAGCCGGCATCGATGCCCTTCCCGGAAGCGAACCGGTGAGGGTCAAGCTCGAGGTGAACCGCACCGATGCACCGCCGGCCCTGGAATTGATCCGGATCCGGCACCAGGTGAGGACCCGCGTGTGGCACGAGGAGGGCGAGATCCTCACGTTTCAGCCGGCGGAACTTATCGGGACGAAATTCAGAGCACTTGCCCAGCGACGGAAGGGGCGCGATCTGTCCGATCTCTGGTTGGCTCGCCGCGAACTGGCGATCCAGGACGTTGCGTTGGCGACCGGGGTCGCGAGTCGGGGGCGCCGGACTGCTCGGACGGCGCGAACACTTCCTTCGCGCCCCCTTTCTCGTTTCCTTTCCGTCCGGGTCCCCCACCCCCACTCCCACCCCATGAAAATCCTCCTCGTCGACGATGACCCGGGGTTTCGCCGCGCCCTCACGCTGATCCTGGAGGACGCGGGCTACGACGTGCGCACCGCCTCCGACGGGGTCGAGGGGCTCGAGCGCGCCCGCCGCGAGCGCCCGCACCTGGTCCTGACCGACGTGCGCATGCCCCGCATGGGCGGCATGGACCTGGTGGATCGCCTCCGGGAGGAGGGGGTGGAGGCCCCGGTCATCGTCATGACCGCCTACGGGAGCATGGACCTCGCCGTGGAAGCCCTCCGCCGGGGTGCGGCCGACTACCTGGCAAAACCCTTCGGGGCCCCCGAGGCCCTCCTGGCCCTCCGCAAGGTCGAGGCCCGCTTCCACCTTCATTCAGGGGGGGATGCGACCTCCTCCGCCGGGGCCGAGGGGACGGCCGGGGGCGCCGCCGCTTCCGGATCCTCCGCATCCCCCGAAAGGACCGCTGGAGAAGGCCCGGCATCGGAAGACCCCACGGCCCGGACCGCGGACGGCGCGCGGGTGTTCGGGGCGCTTCACGTCAGGTCCGACGCCATGATCCGGGTGGGCGAGACGGCGCGGAAGGTGGCGGGACACCCCACCTCGGTCCTGATCCAGGGGCCCACCGGGACCGGAAAGGAGCTCCTGGCCCGCTTCCTCCACGACGCCTCCCCCCGGTCGGG
>JBJHBX010000319.1:0-3988 GCA_050485725.1 Gemmatimonadales bacterium
GGTGGGTGGTGGGCGCGAAGGTCGCCGTGCCGCGGGCCAGCGATCCGACGAGGGTCTCGGCCGAGACCGCCAGCGCGTGGTGCGGGCTTCCGAGGAGCTCCACGTAGGGGAGCGCAATGGCCGCCAGTGTATCGGCATCGGAGGCCTCGGCCCCGGCGCGGACGGTCCAGCGGCGGGAGAGGCCGTACCGGAGATCTAGGTTCGCCGCCCGGTCGCAGCGGCTGGACTCGATGCAGGCGCCCCCGCTCACCGCCCACTCGAAGCTCCCCGCAGGAAGCCGATCGTTCCGGAGCATCATCAGGCGCTCCATCGTGACGACCTCGCCGTGGGGCCCGTACCCGACCACCTGCACGGGATTGAACCCGTACGAAAGGGGAATGTCGAGGGCCCATGCGCCCTGCTCGTCGGCCCGCCTGACGTCGACGAGGCGACCCTGCTGCCGAAGCTCGACCTCCCAACCGGGCCCCAGCCTACCTCCGAGGGTCTCGACGCCGAAGAAGCTGTCGCGCACCCGGGGGGCGTTCGTCAAATGGATGCCGCGCAGCGAGCGAGGACGGGGACCGGACGAGATCCCGTCGCCGAGTCGGAGCTGCCGGGGCGCGAGCCCGCCTCCCCTCCAGGTGCGGTGGTAGCTGGCCCCCGTGCGGAACTCCCCTCCGGAGACCGGGCCCAGGCTCCGCGACGAGAGCTGCACTGCGCCTCCGAGCAGCTGTCCCCCGAAGAGCATCGAGCCCGCCGCCGACTCGACGGGGTCGCCGAGGCTCGACGAGACGCTCCAGTCCAGCACACCGCCGCCAACGCGGTACCGGGAGGGGGGAAGCACGAGTTCCGCGGGGGTTCGCGTGCCCGATGGGTCGCGCGACAGGTTCCCCCAGCGGGCCTCGCGGGCCCGGCGGAGCCCGGCCGGCAGATGTCCGGGTTCCCGGATCCAGGCCGTGAGCTCGGTCCACTCGATCTCGATCGGGGAGTCGAGGAGGATCTCCCATGCGTCGACGGAAAGGTAGGGCCGTCCGCGCAGGAGGATCGCGGGACCGGGAAGCTCCCGGCCCTCGTAGGTGATCCGCCCGCTCCCTGACTCGACGGCAAAGCCCCGGTTTCCGGGGTGTCGGACCCCCTTGAGCGATCCGGAGGCGTCGAGCTCGAAGGCGATCTCGGCCAGTTCGAGGAGCTCGGGACCCGGCAGGTGAACCCAGCCGTCCCGCGCCACGGCCGGAACCAGCCGGCGCGCCATTCGCCCAAGGCGGAGCTCGAGGAGGACCTCGGTGACCTCGGCGTCGTGGCCCGGGTCGAGCCGGGCCCCCTGCGCCCCGGGCGTGCCTTCCGCCCCGAACAGGAGCCCCGTCGCCAGCAGGAGTGCGGGGGCAATCATCGGGCGTCGCTCAGGGCACGACGAAGGTGGCGCTCCGCGAGACCGCATGCGACGCGAGCCGGAAACGGGCCGGAACGTCGTCGCGGTCAGCGGAAAAAATGGCCTCCACCACGTAGCCTCCGGGAGGGAGGCCGTCGAGGGGATAGGCGAACCGGCGATGGTAGTCCCGGTAGACGGCGATCTGCTCCGAGAGGGTCCGGCGTTCGACGCCCGAGGCATCGAGAACACGGATGCGAAGCGTGCCGATCCAGGCCGCGTTCCCGGTCCGCACGAGCCGGGGCTGGAGCACCAGCGCGCCCTCCTCCACCCGGGCCTCGAGGTCGCCGACCTCGAGACCCGATTCCACCGGACCCTTCCGGTAGGTGGCCGCGATGACGGTTCTGACCTCGAGGTCCACCCCGACCCGGATCTCGGCACTGCCGCTGGACTGGATCGGAATGCTCTGCCCGCGGGCGGTGATGACCATGCGGGCCCAGTACTCGCCGTCGGCGAGGTCGGCCGGCGGGTCGCCGAAGACCCGGACCACCTGCCGGCCACCCGGCGGCACGACGATCCGGTCCGGGAAGGCGCGGAGCCAGCCCGCGGCGGAGCGTGGATCGGCCCCGTCGGGGTCCACGTGCAGGTGCAGGCGCCCCTCGGCGTCGGTGGCCGGGTAGCCGAAGATCGCCTCGACGACCACTTCCTCGGCCACCTCCGACGGGTTGTAGAGCGTCAGCTCGGCGGAGCGCGTCTGGTGATCCATGTAGAGCGCCGTCGGCGCGACCACGATGGAGCGGGCGCCGTGGGCGGCGAGGGCTCCACCGGCCACCACGAGAAGGCCGAGGAGGGTGCGCAGGGCCCGTCGCGGAGTGCGTCGCATGTCAACTTCCGAGGTTGGTGATCGTGAGAACGAGGGTGGCCTGGTAGTTCCCCTGGGGCGCCCCGTGCGGGGGCTGGGCCGTGCCGCCCAGGAAGATCCAGTTCCAGGCGCCGCCCCCGTCTCCCGGGGGAAGGATCCAGGGGGTGTTCGGGTCGAAGGGGGTGCCACCGGCCGGGCTCTGGGTGCTCGAGTAGACGGCGTCCAGCGTCGAGAAGGTCAGCGGAACCTCACCCCCGCCGGCCCGCGTCATCGACGCAGGGAGCAGAAAGCTCACCTCGACGGTCCGGTTTCCCTGGCGAACCCTGAACTGGGCCGCGTTCGAAGGGTCGGAGGCCGGCACCTGGCTGGGGATACCCCCCATCAGCGTGCCGAACGAGAGTCCCTGCTGCCCCTGGACGGACAGGGGAGGGCCGCCCCCCGGGGGCCCCAGGGCGGCCGCATCCGCGGCGAAGGTCGCCACGAGCGCGAGCGCCCAGGGGGCCGGGAGGGAACGCTTCGGTCTCCGAGGCACGGGAAGCCCTCAGCTTCCGCTGTAGACCACCTGGAGGGAGATCGTCGCGGAATACGCGCCCTGGGCCTGGTTCTGGGCAGGCTGGATCGTGCCCCCGATGTAGACGTCGATGCCACCCGAGCCGGGAAGCCCCGAGAGGTAGTCGGAGGTCGAGGGGTCGAAGGTCGTGGAGGTCGACCCGTTGTCCACGAGGGCGCTCGAGCCGCCGAAGCTGATGGCGATGGGGTCGCCCGGACCCGTGAGTTCGGAGGGGAGGGTGAAGTTCAGCAGCACGCCGGCGCCGCTCGCCCCGGAGACCTGGAACAGGCCGGAGCTTCCGGTGCCCGGGTTGATCGTGTAGCTGATCCCCGGCAGGACGTCGCCGAACTCGAGAGGCTGTGCGCCGTCCACGGCAAGGGGGGTGAGCACGTTGGCCGTGGCCTGGACGCTCCCCGACGCCTGCGCGGCGGCGAGGGAGGGAAGGGCGAGCGCCGCGGCAAGCGCAAGCGCGGGAACGAGGTTTCGCATGGCAGTTCGGACTCCTGGGCCAAGTGTGTCGTTGTCCGGACCGGGGGGGTCCGTCGGCAGGCGCCGGCGGCCGGCTCGGGCTGTGCTTCTGCACCGCCCTTGGGCAAGTGCGGTGCCAGAAGTGTGCGGAATCCGGACAGCTGTATGAAAATGCATCACCTTGGGAGGATGTGTGGCGTGCCCTCGTCTCCACCGTTCCGGTGAGCGGGCGGGTGTATCGATTCCATACAGCTACCGCCCTACTCCGAGGGGGCAGGGTCGGGCACAAGTGATGACAGGGTATGTCCTTACCTCAAGAGCCCGGGCGCGGCACGGCTCGTGCGCAACGGACAGGTGGATCCACTCCCCAACCCGGAGGCCACCGTGCCCCGATTCACCCTCGCCTCGATCGCGTTCGCGCTCGCCGCCTTCGCCGCCCCCGTGGCAGCGCAGGACGGTCCGGCCGTGCCGGTTTCTGCGACGGATCCCGGCGTGGTCAGGGTGGGTGCGCAGGTCCTCTCGCCGGGGACCGCGTGGGAAGTGCCGGGGCTTCTCCGCGCCATGGCGGAGCGGGGCTGGGTCGAGCGCCGGGCGGAGCGCGCCGGCGTTGTCGTGGTGAACCCGGAAGCGGACGCCGCCGGCGCACCGGACCGACCGGTCCGGGTCGAGGTGCACCACCTGGCGAACTGACCGGGGTCAACGCGCGGCGCCCCCCGGCCTCGGAAGGGCGGGATCCACGTCGCCGTCGAGTACCCAGACCAGG
>JBJHBX010000320.1:0-3988 GCA_050485725.1 Gemmatimonadales bacterium
AAACGATCTCCCGGTCGAACTCGATCCGTGCCCGTTGCGCCGCGACGTTGACCGAGGCGCTCAGGACCCCAGTGATCTCCTCGAGGTCGCGTTCGATCCGTCGTGCCACGTCCTCCCCACGGACGACCCGGATGGGCAGCACGGCGTGGCCGAAGCGCGCGGTCAACGTTGCGCCCGCCGCTTCGGCGATCCGGCGGACCTCTTCCAGCGTGAGCAGGCCCGGATCGTAGTGGAGGCAGAGGGCGGCCGTCTCCGGATCATCCGGATTCACGACGTGTGTACGGACGACTCCCGGCGTCCCCGCGAGAGTCGCTTCCAACCGCGAGACGCATGCGTCCCGCGCGTCGGGGACATCGGGGAGCAGGAGGGGCAGGTCCAGCCGAAGGTGATCGGTCATATCGGGGTTACCTCCCAAGCGGAGGTGTCGACGATTCGTTCGACGATCATCTCCACGTCCGCGCCCGCGCCCAGGATCAGCGCCGACGCCCGGTTGCGTTGCCACGGGAGTCCTACGAAATAGAGACCCCGGATGGGGGAGATCCCTTCGGTGTGGTGAAAGGAACCGTCAGAGGCGGTGGCGCCCGGAATGTCGATCCACCCGCTATCGTTCCTGTAGCCCACGGCCCAGATGACGCCGTCCACATCTTCCGATCGACCATCCTCGAAGGTCACGGTCGTGCCTTCGGCCCGGATGAGGCGGGGAACGATACGCACGCCGGCTTCCACCAGCCTGTCGAGACTTCTATTCCTATCCGGGAAGGGATCCGCCTCGCGCATTCTCCGGCCGAGAAAGGAATCGGCGGGAATCGACATCAGGCCGAGCTTCGAAAGCCACCACCAGAGGCTCCTGCCCAGGATTCTCTCCGGCAGGAGCCTCCTTCGTCTTCCCGTGGCGAGCAGCACCTCGTGGGTGCGGGCGGCTTCGGCGGCGAAATCTCGACCGCTCGCACCATCCCCGACGATCAGAACCGTGCCTTGTGGAAGCTGCTCGGGGTTGCGGTAGTCGGTCGTCGTGAACTGCCGCACTGAGGGAGCCAACCCGTTCGCCACGTCGGGGACGGCGGGAATCCGGAACGGGCCGTGGGCGAGGATCACGTTCCGGGAGATGTAGGTCTCTCCCGAGTCCGCCACCGCCCGGAACGTTCCGTCCTCCGCCTTCGACAACCTCCGGATCTCCGTGCCGAGGTCGATCCGCAGATCGAAGAAGGCCGCGTACGCTTCGAGGTAGTCGGCGAACTCGTCTCGACCTGGATATCCATTCGGATCCCCGTCCAGCCCGCGGCCGGGAAGCGCGCTGCACGCACGCGGTGTGAAGAGCGTCAGGGAGTCGTAGCGTTCCCTCCAGTTGTCTCCCACCCTCCGCGCGCGCTCGACGATCCGATGGTCGATGCCGCGCACCGACAGATGGTAGCCGGCCGCGAGGCCCGCCTGCCCCGCACCGATGACCAGGACCTCCATGATCCGCTTACCCATGGGCATGACCCGGCGCCGCGGGAATGTCGAGATCGAAGTCCTCCTCCTCGGTCCGGCGTTCAGGGGCGTTCCGCTCGAAGGAAAGATAGAGGAGCGGAAGCACGAGGAGCGTGAGAAGGGTGGCGGTGACAAGCCCTCCGATCACGACGGTGGCGAGCGGGCGCTGGACCTCGGCTCCCGCGCCCTGCGAGAGCGCCATGGGGAGGAATCCCAGGCTCGCCACGAGCGCCGTCATCAGTACCGGGCGCAGCCGGGTCATTCCGCCTTCGCGAACGGCTTCCTCCATGCTGCGTCCTTCCTGCCGAAGCTGGTTGATGTAGGTGACCAGAACCAGGCCGTTCAGCACCGCGACGCCGAAGAGGGCGATGAAGCCGACGCCCGCCGAGATGCTGAAGGGCATCCCCCGCAGCAGCAGCGCGAACACGCCCCCTACCGTGGCCAGCGGAATCCCGGTGAAGACCAGGACCGACTGTCGCAGGGAGCCGAAGGTGGCGTAGAGGAGGAGGAAGATGAGCAGGAGCGAGAACGGCACGACCAGCATCAGGCGCCGCGTCCCCCGTTCCAGGTTCTCGAACTGTCCGCCGAAGCCGACCTGATAGCCGGCGGGAAGGGCAATGGTGCCGTCCGCGAACAGCGCTTCCACCTCTCCGACGAAGGACCCCATGTCCCGTCCCCGGACGTTCCCTTCCACGATCACCAGCCGGCTTCCGGCCTCGTGGCTGATATCGGACGGCCCCTGTACCACCTCGATCCGGGCCAACTGTCCCAGGGGAACCCGCTCACCTCCCGGAGCGCTCACGAGCAGATTGGCCACGGTCTGGGGATTCCGACGTGCGGATTCGGGGAAGCGGACCACCAGGGGAAACCGGCGCTGCCCCTCCAGTATGGTCGTAGTCTCCACGCCGCCCACTGCTTCCACGGTGCGCATCACATCGCCGGCGTTGATGCCATGGCGCGCGAGCTGATCAGGCAGAACCGTGATCTCGAGTTGGGGAAGCCCCGAGAGCTGCTGGGCGCGAAAGCCCGTGGCGCCTTCGAGCCCCGATACCACCGCCACCGTCCGGTTCGCCGTGGCGGCCAGAAGGTCCAGATCCTCTCCGTAGATCTTGATGGCAAGATCGCTGCGGACCCCGGCGATCAACTCGTTGACCCGGAGTTCGATGGGCTGGCTGAAGCTGGCCACGAGTCCGGGGATCTTCTCCAGCTCCTCCGTCATCCGCACCTCCAGCTCCGCCTTGTTCCGAGCCTGGGTCCATTCCCTCCGGGGATGGAGCATCACGAAGACGTCGCTGATGTTCACCCCCATGGGGTCGGTGGCGATCTCGGGGCGCCCCGTCTTGGAGACAATGTCCCGGATCTCGTCGGGGAAGGTGGCCCGGAGATGCGCCTCCATCATCGTGGACTGCCGGACCGACTCCTCCAGGGAGATGCTGGGAAGGCGGAGGACCTGGATGGCCAGATCCCCCTCGTCCAGGCGCGGGATGAACTCCGATCCCAGGAAGGGAATCGCGATGATGGCGGCCGTCACGAGCCCGGCCGCTCCCGCCAGCACGATCTTGCCGCGACGGAGCGTCCATTCGAGCACGGGCCGATAGACCCGCTTGGCCTGCCGCATCAGCCAGACTTCCTTGTCCTGGACCTTCCCCCGAAGGAAGTAGGAGACCAGCACGGGGGTGAGGAGGAAGGTGAGAATGAGCGATCCGGCCAGAGCCATCACCACGGTCATGGCCATGGGACGGAAGAGCTTCCCCTCCACTCCCTCCAGGGTGAGGATGGGAAGGTAGACGACGATGATGATCCCGACGCCGAAAAGGATGGGGCGCGCGACTTCGGCGCAGGAGTCCAGCACCGTCCGCATGAACCCCTTCTTTTCCTTGTCACGCTCCGCGAGATGGCGCATGGAGTTCTCGACCATCACCACCGAGCCGTCCACCACCAGGCCGAAGTCGATGGCGCCCAGGCTCATGAGGCTTCCGGCGATCCCCAGCCGGAGCATTCCGCTGAACGCGAACATCATGGACAGGGGGATGGCCAGCGCCACGATGAGGGCCGCCCGGAGGTTGCCCAGGAGGAGGAAGAGGACCGCAATCACCAGGAGCGCCCCTTCCAGGAGGTTCGTCCGGACGGTGGCGATCGTCCGGTCCACCAGTTCGGTACGGTCGTAGAAGGCCCGGAGCCGGACCCCGTCGGGAAGGGTTCGGGCCACCGCGTCGAAACGCTCCCTCACCGCTTCCACCAGCGTGCGGGAGTTCTCCCCCATGCGCATCATGACGATCCCGATGACGGTCTCCCCCTCGCCGTTCGCCGTCACCGCGCCCTGGCGGATCGTGTGCCCGATCTGGATGTCGGCCAGGTCGCCCACCCGGACCGGGGTTCCGTCCCGGCTCGTCACCACGATCCCCCGGATCTGCTCCAGGTCCTGCACCTGGCCCACCCCCCGGACGATGAGCTGCTCCGCTCCCTGGGTGATGTAGCCGCCGCCGGCGTTGACGTTGTTGGCCGCCACGGCGTTCAG
>JBJHBX010000321.1:0-3980 GCA_050485725.1 Gemmatimonadales bacterium
CTCCGCCCGGTCGTCGAGGTCGTCGAGCTTCACGACCACCCCGTCGATCTCGTAGTCCAGCGCGTCGCGGTCCCGGTCGAAGGCGGCGTGGTAGGCCAGGATCTCCTCCACGGTCCGCGCGGTCTCGATGCGCTCGGGCACCGGAAGTCCCCAGCCCCTGAGCGCCTCCACCGATGCCGAGTCGGTGCGGAAGGTGGCCCCCTCCACCGCCAGGATGTCGTAGGCCAGGCACTCGAGGGGCCTCGACGCGGTGATCCCCGAGTCGAGCTGCCGGAGCGCCCCCGAGGTGGCGTTCCTGGGGTTCGCGAAGGGCTCGGAACCCTGCTCCAGGAGCCGCTCGTTCAGCGCCTCGAAGGCCGAAAGGCGCATCAGCACCTCGCCCCGCACCGAGAGGAACGGGGGCACCGGCCGCTCCGCATCGCGCAGCCGGAGTGGAACCGAGGCAATGGTCCGCACGTTCTCGGTGACCCCCTCGCCCTCGCGCCCGTTCCCCCGCGTGACACCCCGCACGAGGACCCCGTCCTCGTACACGAGCTCGATCGAGACCCCGTCGAGCTTGGGCTCGAGCAGATAGACCACCTCGTGCCCCTCCACCGCCTTCCGGATCCGCTCGTCGAAGCGCCGGAGTGCATCGGGGTCCTGCGAGGAGTCCAGCGAGAGCATCGGCGCGGCGTGCGCCACCGTGGGCAGGTCGGTGCGCGGATCGGCACCCACCCGCTGCGTCGGCGAGTCCGGGGTCACGAGCCCCGGGTGCGCCTCCTCGAGCGCCTGCAGCTCGCGGTAGAGGGCATCGTAGCCGGCATCCGAAATCTCCGGCTCGCCCACGACGTAGTAGAGGTAGTCGTGGCGCCGGATCTCGGCCCGGAGCGCCTCGGCACGCTCCGCCGCGGGCGCGGGAATGTCGGATGGGGTCATCGGCGTGGCAGGAGGGGGTGAGATGCGAAGGCGCGGACCCGCCCGCCGCCTCCGAGCCCCCCAATATGCCCGGCGCCACGGCCCCGCGGAACCGGGGGCCCTGCACCCATTCGGTGCACGGTGCCCACCGGGCGGTAGGCAGGGACCCCGACCTCCCCTAGATTGCCGCCATGCCTGCTCCCCTCGACCTGGCCCGGCTCCGGGCGGACACCCCCGGCACGGCCTTCGGAAACCACCTGAACAACGCCGGCGCCTCGCTCCCGCCGGCGCCGGTCCACGACGCGATCCAGGACCACCTCCGGGCCGAGCTCGAGCTGGGGGGCTACGAGGCCGAGGCGGCCCGGGCGGACCGCATCGCCGAGGCCTACCGGAGCGTCGAGGCGCTCCTGGGCGCCACCGAGGGGAGCGTGGCCTTCGTCGAGAACGCCACTGTCGCCTTCGCGCAGGCGCTCTCGGCGATTCCCTTCCGTACGGGCGACATCCTTCTCACGACCCGCCATGACTACGTCTCGAACCAGCTCATGTACCTGTCGCTGGGCGAGCGCTTCGGGGTCGAGGTCGTGCGCGCCCCCGACGGGCCCGAGGGGGGTGTCGATACGCAGGCCATGATCGAGCTCCTCCACCGCCGGCGCCCGCGACTCGTGGCCATGACGCACATTCCCACGAACGGGGGGCTCGTCCAGGACCCGGTTCCGGTTGCCCGGGCCGCCCGGGCGCGCGAGATCCCCTTCCTTCTCGACGCCTGCCAGTCGGTGGGGCAGATGCCGGTTCGCGTGGACGAGATCGGGGCCACCTTCGTCGCCGCCACCGCGCGGAAGTTCCTCCGGGGACCCCGGGGCGCGGGCTTCCTCTGGATCGACCCGGACGCCCTCGAGGCGGGGCTCCTTCCCCTCTTTCCCGACCTCAGGGGCGCCGACTGGATCGACGCCGACCTCCTCCAGCCCGCCCCCGACGCCCGGCGCTTCGAGAACTGGGAGTTCTCGTGGGCCCTCGTGCTGGGCACCGGTGCCGCCGCGGGTTATGCCGTGGAGCTGGGGCTCGATCGAATCCGGGACCGGGCGTGGGGGCTCGCCCGCCGCCTCCGCGAGGGACTCGCCGCCCTCGACGGGGTCCGCGTACTCGACCGGGGCGCCGTGCTCGGGGCCATCGTGACGGTGGCGGTCGACGGCCATGCGCCGTCCCACCTGGTTCGCATCCTCCGGGAACGGGGCATTCGCACCTCGGCCCTCGACCGGGGCTCGGCGGTCCTCGATTTCGACGCGCGCGGACTCGAGGGGGCCCTCCGCCTGTCGCCCCACGCCTTCAACACCGAGGCCGAGATCGACGATGCCGTGGCGGCCATCGACGAGATCGTGACCGCTTCGTGAAGAATTCTCCCCTCCACCCCGTACTTCCCCTGTAGAGCCACAGGAAGGAGCCAGGTTGCAGCCGGAGATCGAGCGGGAACTCATCCGAAAGTGCCGAGGCGGGGACGCCCGCTTCTACGAGCCCATCGTGCGCGCGTACGAGCCCCAGGGGCTCCGCGTCGCCCTGGGCATGATGGGAAACCCCGACGATGCCCGCGACGCCCTGCAGGAGGCGTTCGTCAAGGCGTTCCAGTCGCTGGGGCGCTTCGACACGAACCGGGCCTTCGGACCATGGTTCTTCCAGATCCTCCGGAACCAGTGCCGTGACCACCTGCGGTCGCGCCAGGCCCGGTTCCGGGTGGAGGTGGTGGACGACGGGATCCTCGAATTCCGGTCCGACGACGACGACGGGAGCGTGTACCGGCGCCACCAGCGCGCCGAGGCGAGACGCCTTCTCTGGAAGGCCCTCGAAGCGCTCCCGGAAGACCAGCGGGAGATTCTCGTGCTGAAGGAACTGGAAGGATTCCGGTACCAGGAGATCGCCTCGATCCTGGACATTCCGGAGGGAACGGTGGCGAGCCGCCTGTTCCACGCACGGAAGGGGCTGAAGCAGGTGCTGGACGAAATGGGGGTGACCTACCCATGAACGAGACCGCTGGAACCCGGGGGCCGCGGGACGGGGGCGGGGAAGGCGACCTTCCCGCCGGCCTCGCCCCCGAACTCCTGATGCGCTACCTCGACGGCGAACTCACGCCCGAGGAGCGCGCCCGCGTCGACGCCATGCTCGCCGACGCCACCGAGGTGCAGCGCGACCTCGTCGTGTACCGGCACATTCACCGGGACCTCTCGGAGCTCCGATTCCACACCGGGGGCGGACAGCGCTCGGTCTGGGACCGGGTGCACAACCGGCTGACCCGCCCCATGGGGTGGATCTTCTTCTGCACCGGCGTCGCCGCGTGGCTCGTCTATGGCGCGTGGGTGTATCTCTCGTCGGCCACCCCCTCCTGGGAGAAGGCCATGTCCAGCGCGGTGGTGATCGGCGTGCTCCTCCTGTTCGCCTCGGTGATCCACGAGCGCTATCGTGAATGGCTCACCGATCCGTACCGCGACGTGGAACGCTGAACGACGCCGAAGGGCTGCCATGATCGTCACGACGACCCACCAGATCCCGGGATTCCGGGCGGTCCGCACCCTGGGCCTCGTGCGCGGAAACACGATCCGCACGAAGCACCTGGGCAAGGACATCCTGGCCATGCTCCGCGCCATCGTGGGCGGCGAGATCCACGAGTACACGCGCATGATGGCCCAGTCCCGGGAGCAGGCCATCGATCGCATGATCGAGGAGGCGCGGGCCCTGGGCGCGAACGCCGTGGTCGGCGTGCACTTCCAGACCTCGATGATCCTCCGCGGCGCCTCGGAGATCCTCTGCTACGGCACCGCGGTGAAGCTCGAGCCCGAAGCCCCCGCCGCCCTGTCGGCCGGGGCGCAGGCCGGGGCCCGAACGGGGGTCGAGGCCGAAATGCGGGCCGGGGCCGCTGTCGGACCCGCAGCCGGGGCCACTGCCGGGCCCGGCGCCACCTCCGCATCCGGAGCCGGGGGCACCCCATGAGCGCGCTTCGCGGGGTGCGGCCGAGCGGATTCGCCCGCGCGGCCTGCCCTTCGGCCGCCGCCGGCCTCCTCCTCGCCCTGGCAGGCCCCATGGCCGCGGCGGCCCAGGTG
>JBJHBX010000322.1:0-3980 GCA_050485725.1 Gemmatimonadales bacterium
ACCCGATGCTGGCGGCCTGGCTGCCGAACGCCGCATTCCTGCTCGCGGGCATGCTCCTGCTGCTCCGAACCCGAACCTGACGCGGGGCGGGGATGCTCCTGCTGCTCCGAACCCGAACCTGACGCGGGGCGGGGATGCCGGGCCCCGGGGCACCGGGGCCCGCCGCGCACCCGGTGGACCTGCCGGACCCCCTCGCCGGCCGGTTGGTGCCCGGTGTCGCGTCCGGAAGGTCGCGAATCCTGCCCAAGACCGCGGCGGCAACGAGCGATAGCGAAGTTGGCGACCTCCAGGGTCGCGAACTTCGCTATCGTGCAGACAGATCCGCTGCAACCGCATGAAAAACGACCCTTTTGGGCGATATTCGGTGCGGTTTTCGTCAAGGGCTTCTAGTTGATGCACCGTTGACGCCCTCGACCCCGCCGACCTCCGTCCGGCGGGGGCCCGGTGTCCCGTTTCCGCCGGACCGCTACCGCGCGACCCCGGTCTCGGCAAGCCGCCGAAGCCGAGCCAGGAATCCGGGAGCGAGTCGGCCCGTGCCCACCTGCTGGACCGGTCCTCGCAGCTCCACCTCGAGCCCCTTCCCCACCCGGACCATCAGCTCCCCGCCGGGCATCATGACCCGAACCCCTCCCGCGGCCACGGTCGGGTCCAGGCGTCCGGAGGCGACGGCCGCCACCGTTGCGGCGCATGAGCTGGTGCCCGAGGCGGAGGTGCGCCCCACCCCCCGCTCCCAGATCCCGATCCTTACGAATGACTCGCGGGGGGAGGCCTGGCCGGGAATGCCATCGGGCGGGGCACCCGCAGCGGGTCCCGCAGCGTGCCCCGCCGGTGGCGGGGCTCCCGATGCGGGGGCCGGCCCGGCGGGATCCGCGGCGCCCGAAGCGGTGGGGGATCTCGCGGCCGCCCCGGCGCCCGATCCGGAGCGTGACTCCGCAGCGGATGTCGCCGCGAGCCCCGGGGCATGCGCCGGCCCCAGCCCCCGGTCGGACCCCGCTTCCACTCGCGCGAGCTGCACGTTCGCGCCGCGCTCGAAGCCGGGGTGACCGGAGAGGAAGGGCCCCACCAGTCGAAGGGTCGATCCGTCCAGCTCCACCGACGGATCCTCGATGAAGACCACCGCGTGGGGATTCCCGACCCACACCGGCACGAAGTCGATCGACCCGAGGTCCGGATGCTCCAAGGGGACCGCTCCGGACGCCCCGGGCGGAACGCCCGACCACCGGGCGAGGGCAACGGCACCAGCGCCGGCCGTTGCCCTTCCCATCTCCACCGACAGGTCCAGTTCTCCCTCGGGGGTGGATCCGTGCAGCTGCATCCTGACCTCGGCGCCCCCGGTCCGAACGCGGAAGGGATCGGATCCGACCAGCCCCTCGTGCGCGAGCCAGGCACCGAGCACGCGCAGGCCGTTTCCGCTCCGCTCGAACTCGGATCCGTCGGGGTTGAACATGCGCAGCGGAAAGGGCTCGCCCGGGGGTGGGCTCCGGTCCATCAGCACGACGATCCCGTCCGACCCCTCGCCGAACCCGCGACGGCAGATCCCGGTCACGGCCGCCGCATGGAGGGGCCAGGCGTCGGTCCGTCCCGCCGATCCGCCGGTCCGGGCTTCGAAGACCAGGTAGTCGTTGCCCAGGCCATGGGCCCGGAAGAATCGATCGGAAATCGGAACCATGGGCGTTTCTGCACGTGGAGGGAGCGGGGCCGATGGGTCGTGGCAGGCGGCCGTGGCGGGTCGAACCCGAGCCGGTGTCTCAGGCGGCCCCGGTGGGGGCGAGCCCGAAGCGATGTCGCGATGGTCGGTGCGCGAGGGCGGGCGCGGGGGAAGCCGGCGCCTGCGGTTACCCGGGGCCCGGGGTCGGGGTTCACCCGGCCTGAAACCGGCGCCGTGGAGGTGCCGTAGGGTTGCGGACCAACAGGTCGTCGATGGGCCCGCACCTCACGGCCCGCAACCGTTCGCCGCGGTGTGGCATCCCACAGGGGTGAGATGCGGCGCCGGCTCCCGACGGGAGGGCGACGGCGACCGGGACGATGATGAAGACGAGGAGGAAGACGATGTCGAGTTCAACCGTCGGGGCCGGTGCCATGGTCATGGGGCTGGGGCTGCTGCTGGCGCTGGGCCAGCCCGGGCACGCAGGTGCCCAGGAACGCGTGGATTACACGGGAACCGAGGACACGGTAGCAACCGCGGATCGAGGGGTGCGTGAGCGGATCCGCTCCCTTCCCGCCATCCGGATCACGGGCGCGCCCCCCGTGATCGACGGGCGGCTCGATGACCCGGCCTGGGAGCGGGCCCCGGTGGCCAGCGGGTTCGTGCAGGCGGAGCCGCACGAGGGGATGCCGGCCTCGGAGGAAACCGAGGTCCGGGTCCTCTACGACGATGAAGCGCTCTACGTGGCCTTTCGGGCCTGGGACCGCTTCCCGGACTCGATCGCCGCACAGCTCACCCGCAGGGACCAGTCCTCGCACTCGGATCGCGTGCACCTGATCGTGGACTCCTACCACGACCGGCGGACCGCCTTCCACTTCGCGGTGAACCCCCTCGGGGTCAAGATGGACCTCTACCGGTACGAGGATTCACGCGAGGACGTGGGCTGGGACGCGGTATGGGACGTGGCCACCTCGATCGACGAGCACGGGTGGACGGCGGAGTTCCGCATCCCCCTGTCGCAGCTCCGCTTCTCGGGTGCAGCCGTCCAGGACTGGGGAATCAACTTCGGCCGCGACATCGCCCGGCGAAACGAACTGTCGGTCTGGTCGCCGATCTCCCCACGCGAAAACCAGCTCGTGTCCCGGTCCGGAGTCCTCGAGGGGCTCGAGTCCCTTCCCAGGCTCCGGCGGATCGAGGTTCTTCCCTACACGGTGGCCCGGGTGCGGCGAGGGCCCGGAGACGTGGCGAACCCCTTCTTCCGGAAGAACGACTCCGCCGCCGAGGTGGGGGGCGATCTGAAGATGGGCGTCACGAACAACCTGACGCTCGACCTGACGGTGAACCCGGACTTCGGGCAGGTCGAGGCCGACCCCGCGCAGGTGAACCTCACCGCCTTCGAGACCTTCCTGCCGGAGCGCCGTCCCTTCTTCGCCGAGGGCGCCGGCATCTTCCAGTTCGGGATCGGGGTCGGCGATGGGGACGGCTCGAACCAGTCGCTCTTCTACTCGCGCCGCGTCGGTCGGGCACCCCAGGGGGCCTCGCCCTCGGGCGAGGGCTGGGTCGACCGTCCTTCGCAGACGCGGATCCTGGCGGCGGGGAAACTCTCGGGCAAGACGGAGAACGGCTGGTCCGTGGGGATGCTGAGCGCGGTGACCGGGTCCGCGGAGGCGCTCTTCCAGTCGCCGGACGGCGCCCGGACGAGCCGGACCGTGGAGCCCACGACCAACTATTCGGTAGGGCGCCTGCAGCGGGACCTGCGCGGAGGCGAGACCACGGTGGGGGGGATCCTCACCTCGGTCGTGCGGGACGCCGACGCGGCGGCCGACCTCCGGCTTCGTGACCGTGCCTTCGCCGGAGGGCTGGACCTGCGTCACCGTTTTCGCGGCGGCACGATGGAGCTGCGCGGTCACCTGCTCGGCTCCCTCGTGCAGGGTACGCCCGAGGCCATGCTCCTGACCCAGCGGTCGTCGGCGCGCTACTTCCAGCGCCCGGACGCGGACCACCTCTCGGTCGACGAGGATGCGACCTCGATGTCGGGGTGGAGCGGGCACCTGGAGCTCTTCAAGTCCGGCGGCGGACCCTGGCGGTTCGCGACGATCACGCAGTACCGTTCGGCCGGCTTCGAGGTGAACGACCTGGGATTCATGCCCCAGGCGGGCTACCTGGAGCAGATCGGTTACGTCGGCTACCGCGTCACGACCCCGGGGCGGCACCTCCGCAACTGGGGGGTCAACGTGAACTCCTGGAGCAACTGGACCTCGGGCTGGGAGCGGGTGAATACCGGCGGGAACGTGAACGGCAACCTGACCCTGCTGAACAACTGGAACGCCTACGC
>JBJHBX010000323.1:0-3963 GCA_050485725.1 Gemmatimonadales bacterium
CTGCCGGGAAGGTTGGCTCGCGGGGGGCCGCGCCCGGCGCCCCCCCATCGGGAGACGCCGGGCCTTCCGCCTCAGCGTTCCGGCTGAATCATGAAGCCACCCTGACCCGGGTTTCCGACGCCCATGGCGGCCGCGACGCCGGGTTCCGACGTCAACCCGGAGACCGCCAGGGCCCGATCGAGTCGCGGGGTGACGAAGCCCGACCGCCCGACCCAGGCACCTGAGGGCGGCGTTCCGCCGTACTCGAAGGCACCGATGTCACATGGGTCCTTCCTGGCGTAGCCGCGCTGGTCCACCTCCTGGCAGTGTGCGGGGTTGCCGCCCCCGATTGCGGCACTCCCCTCCAGCAGCTCGTGGAACTGCAGCCCACCCTGGTCCCCCGAGAGGTCGGGATCGATCCCGGCCCCCTCGTCGTTCCGGTCCGTTGCGGCGGCGAAGATCTGCGCGCACGAGGCGTCGTCGGAAAGGTTGTGGCCGAGCGAGGTCGGGTTCGCGGTCTCCAGGTTGAAGCAGTTGATCTCGCTTCCGTCGCTCAGGGCGTTCCCGGAGGCGAGGACGTTCACGAAGCGGGCGCCCGGCACCTGGACGCGGATTCCCCCACCCTCGATGTCGGCCTCGTTCCCGACCACGGTCACCCCGTTCAGCGTACCGCCGCCGGCAGCGAAATGGATCCCGCCCCCCCGGTTCGAACGGTTCCCCGAGATCGTCGTGTTCCGGATCTCGGCCCCGAAGCCCAGGTGAACGCCCCCGCCCCACGCCGTCTCTGCCACGTTCCCCACCACGCTGGACCGATCGAGAACCGCGTTGGCGTTCGCGATCAGGATCCCGCCCACCGAGCCCTCGCTTACGTTCCCGGAAACGGCCAGCCCTGTGAACCGTCCCTCGCCGGTGCCGGTGATGCCGGCGCCGGCCGCCTGCCCGCCGGCCCGATTTCCCCGGACCTCGACGTCGATGAACTCGGCCCTTCCGTTGTCGTTCGCGGCGAACCAGAAACCGCCGATCGATGTGGCGGCCTCGTTCTCGATGAAGCGACTCCGCGCCAGGTTCACGCGGGAGGCGCCGAAGATCCCGACGCCCCCCACCGTGCCCGCCGAGGTGTTCCCTTCGACGTGGAGCTCGGTTCCGGTCCAGTCGTTCGCGACGATGAACTGGATGCCCCCGCTCTGGAGCTCCGAGTGGTTCCCCCGCACGGTGACCCGCTCCATGACGCCGGTGGCGTTCTGGGTGTACATCCCTCCGCCGGCGCCGCTGGCCCGGTTCCCCTCGATCAGGAGGTCCACCAGGGCCACGTCGTTCGCCTCGAACACGGCGAGGCCCCCGCCGGGACCGCCCTCGACGTCGTTCTCGGCGATTTCCACGTTCTGGAGCAGCACCTCTGCATCCCAGAGATAGAGCCCGCCGCCGCTGAAGCCGTTGGTCACCACCGTGTTTTCACGCACCTCGGAGTCGTGCATCTCGAGCCGGGTGCCCGGGATGAAGGCCATGGCGCCGCCCCGGGCCCCGTTTCCTTCCGAGTGGTTCCCGATGAAGCGGCTGTCCCGGATCACCGCCGACGACGTGTTGAAGGCGTAGATCGCACCGCCCCCGACGCTTTCGCTGCGGTTGCCCGAGAAGGTCACGTCGTCGAGTTCGATGGCCCCGGAGCCATACAGGAGAACCGCACCTCCCCGGCTCGTCGTGCGGCTCCCCTCGACGGTCGAGCCCGAGAGGATCAGCCGGCCGTTGCCGCCCACCGAGAACGTGCCGCCCTGGACCGCCTGGTGATCGCGGAACAAGGCGTTCTCGATCAGGACCCCTTCCGTCGAAAGGATGCGCCCGAACCCGCCATCGCCGTCGGCCACGTTCCCCTCGGCCACGATGTCGCGCAGGATGGCCTCGGAGTCGCCGGTCACGAAGACGCCTCCCGAGTGCATGTTCTGGCCCCGGGCCTCGTTCCCCGAGATCTCCACCCCCTCGAGCAGGGCGTCAGCATTGATCACGTAAAGCCCCCCGGCCGGGCTTCCACTGGTCGTGTTCCCCGTGATCGAGCCTCCGCTCATGTGGAGGCTTCCCCCGGCAAGAATGGAGATGCCACCACCCGGGGCGTTCTGCCCCTCGGTACGGTTGTTCACGACATGCGTGTTCTCGAGCCGGGCCGCGCTCCCCAGGCGGACCACGAGTCCCCCGGCGGTGAGCCCCGGAAGCCCGACGTTGCCCTCGATGCGGGCGTCGACGAGGTGGACCGACGACTCGCCGCTCACGTCGATCCCGCCCCCGGTGGCCCCGCGACCCCCGGAGAAGGCCACGTTCCGGGCCTCGAGGGAAGCGCCGTTCGTGACCTGGAGCACGGTACGGGGTGCGGCGGCGGAGGCGCCGGCGTCGAGGTTCACGATACCGCCCATGGGTCCGAGGATGCGAAGCGCACCGCCACTTACCGTGGGGAGCGCCGATGCCAGGGAAACCGTCGCTCCGTCGAGGGAGGCGTCGAAGCGGATCACCGGTACGCCGTCCTCGCCCACCGGGCCCCCGGCCGCGACCGCCGCGAGGGCGGCGCGGAGCGAGCATGCGCCCGGCTGGCAGCTCGCGCCACCCGGGTCGTCGGCCTGGGTCACGATCCAGTCGGGCAGGACCTGGAAGGAGGCGGTGCCCGATACGGCAGGGTTCAGCGTGCTCGTGGCCGTGACCTGGCAGGGGCCCGCCTCGTCGGTCGGTGCCGTGAGTGTGGCGGTCCCCCCGGAGCCCTCGAGGCTTCCGCAGGAGGCGCTCCATGTGACGCCGGTCTGCGCCGTACCGCTCACCGAAGCGGTGAAGACCCTGCTTTCGCCCCTCAGGAGGTCGGACTCACCGCCGGCAACGCTCACGCTGACCGGGGTCACCGTGATGGTGGCGCTCCCCGACGCGCTGGGCTGCGACTGGCTCGTCGCCGTGACGGTGATGCTTCCGCCATCGATCGGCGCGGTCAGCATGGCCTGGTTCCCCGAGGGCGCGAGGGTCCCCCCGGTCGTGGTCCAGGTCACCCCTGTCTCGCTCGTACCGGCGACGGAGGCCGTCAGCGCCTGGGTACCGCCCGCCCCGATCGTTGCCGAGGCCGGCGACACCGTCACCGTGACCGGATCCGGGGTGGCGGTGGGGCTTCCGTCTCCGCATCCCGCGACGAGAAGTGCGACGAGCGCCCCGCCCAGGGCGCTCCTCCGGCGAACGCGATGGCCTGCTGCAGGTTCCGTCTCATGCCGCTCGATCGATCTCATTTCGATGCCCTCCCCATCGTGGGTCCCTTGCCGTGGTCGTGCCGAGAGGACGACGGCGCCGTCCCTGCCCGGAACGCGCGGAGTGGGCTGGAACCGGATCAGCGGCCCGCGGGATCGACCCCGTCGCGACGGGGTCGGGGGCACGGTTCCTGCGGGAAACCATCACTCCTGCGGCATTGCGAGGGGCGCCGAGGCACCGTATGGTGCCAGGGCATGGGAGAAGGGATGCCACGATGAAAGACGAGCGTGAGGCGGACGCGGTCGCCCTCGACGAAGAGGCGTCGGTCGAACTCTTCTACGAGGAGCTCAGACGCCTGGCCCACCGCCAGCTCGCGATGGAAGGGGGGAGCGCCACGCTCCACACCACGGAACTCGTGCACGAGGCGTATCTCCGCCTGGCCGACGACCGGCGCGTGGGGTCGCGTGGGCGCGCCTACTTTTTCGGGGCGGCAGCCCGCGCCATGCGGCGGGTGCTCGTGGACGCGGCGCGGCGCCGGACGGCGGCGAAGCGCGGTGGTGGCCTTGCGGTGGTCACACTCGGGGATGCAGACGTTGCCGTGGACGGCTACGCGTCGGAGCTCCTCGACCTGGACCGGGCGCTTGACGCACTGGAGCGCGAAGACCCCCGCCTCGCGCGCGTCGTGGAACTCCGCTACTTCGGGGGTCGGAGCGTGGAGGAGACGGCCGCGGACCTCGGGGTGTCCGAGCGGACCGTGAAGGGCGACTGGGCACTCGC
>JBJHBX010000324.1:0-3962 GCA_050485725.1 Gemmatimonadales bacterium
GGTCCACAGGCTCTTCCGGAACATCGCGTCGACGATCACCGGGACCTCGGCGGTCACCGCCTTCTCCACCGTCTGCGTGGGCGCCGTGGGCGCGGTCATCGTGCTGGTCGGCGGTCGCGCACTCCTCGCCGGGCAGATGACGCTCGGCGACCTGGTCATGTACGTCTTCTTCGTGGGGCTGATGGCCGCGCCCCTCGTGCAGATGGCGAACATCGGCACCCAGATCTCCGAGGCCTTCGCCGGCCTCGACCGCATCCGCGAGGTGCTGAACATGGCCGGGGAGGATGCGGGGGATGCGGAGCGACTGCCGGTTCCACCCCTCCGGGGCGACGTGGTCTTCGAGGAAGTGACCTTCGCTTACGAGCCGGGGGTGCCGGTGCTCCGCGAGGTGTCACTCCATGCGCCGGCGGGGACCACGACGGCGCTCGTGGGCCCGAGCGGGGCGGGGAAGAGCACGCTGATCGGCCTCGTCATGGCATTCCACCATCCCACCGAGGGTCGCATCCGCGTCGACGGCATGGACCTGCGCGACGCGCGCCTGGGCGACTACCGGCGGCAGCTCGGCGTGGTGCTCCAGGACAACGTCCTCTTCGAGGGCACGATCCGCGAGAACATCGCCTTCGCGAAGCCCGGCGCCTCCGAGTCCGAGGTCCGCGACGCCGCGCGGATCGCGAACTGCGACGAGTTCATCGACCGCTTCGAGAAGGGCTATGACACCCTGGTGGGCGAGCGGGGCGTGAAGCTCTCGGGGGGGCAACGCCAGCGCGTGGCCATTGCCCGCGCCATCCTGGCCGACCCCCGGATCCTGATCCTGGACGAGGCCACGAGCTCGCTCGACTCGGAGTCGGAGGCGCTGATCCAGGAGGGGCTCACCCGTCTACGTCGGGGCCGAACCACCTTCGTGATTGCGCACCGCCTCTCGACGATCCGCTCCGCCGACTGCATCCTGGCCATGGAGGACGGCCGGATCGTCGAGCAGGGGACCCACGACGAGCTGATGGCGCTGGGCGGTCTCTACCACCGCCTCTACACCCGCCAGCACGGGATCATGACGAACCTCTTCGTGAACCCCGGCGAGGAGCTTCACCCGGTGGGCGGGGGGGCGGGCGACGGGTCGAGCTGACCCCAGGGCCGGAGGCTTCCGTCGGCGGCCACCGGCGTCGCCCAGGGCGCGACCTGCGCCAGGAGCCGCTCGAAGCCAGGGTCATCGCGGAGCGGGTCGAACCAGGGCGCCATCACCAGTTGCGTCATCATGGGTGTCTTCGCATCGACGCCCCGCTCCAGCGCGCGGATCGCTCCGGTTCGATCTCCGATCCAGGTGCGGTAGAAGGCCACGTCGTGCCAGCGCGCGCCGGGCTCCGCCTCCCACCGGTCGAGCCGCGCTTGGGCCTGGGGGCGGAGGGACAGGTCACCCACGGCTCGCGTCAGGAGGGTGACATCCTCCATCGACATGGCGCCGGTCAGCGCCGCCCACCTGCGCCCCCACTCCTCGGCTTCCGCCACGTTGCCTTCGACGAGGTCCAGCCGGTGCAGGAAGAAGTGCGGGAGGATGAAGGTCGGGTCGTCCACGAGGGTCTGCTCCCAGGCCTCACGCGCGCGGCCGGAGTCCCGGTTCATGAGCTGGATCAGCCCGATGTCGTTCCGGATCACGAGGGAGAGCGGATCGAGCTCCAGCGCCCGCTCCGCGTGGACCAGGGCAAGCTCCCCCCGCCCCGTCTTCGCCAGGTGCTCGGCGTACCACTGGTTCGCGGTGGCCAGGCGCGGGTTCACCTCGAGGGCGCTCAGGAATTCCCGCTCGGCATCTTCCCATCGCCACTCGAAATGGTGGCTGTAGCCGAGCGCGGCGTGCACCTCGGCGAGGGTGGGATCGAGGGCGAGCGCCCTGCGCGCCACTTCCTCGAGACGGGCCCGGGCCTCGTCGGCGGGGAGCAGGGGCAGGAAGTTGATGGGGATCAGCGCGTAGACCAGCGCGAGTCCGGCCCAGGGCTTCGCGTACTCGGGCTCCAGGCGGGTGGCCTCTTCGAAGTGGCGGAGCGCCAGTACCAGGTCGGGGAGTGACCGCCTGTGCCAGTGGAAGAGCCCGCGGAGGTACAGTTCGTGGGCCTCCGCCCCGGGCGCAGGCGTCACGGCCCCGGCGAACGTGGCGGTCGCGGGGAGCCCGAGCTCCGCGCGAAGCGCCGACGTCACGGTTCGCGCGATCTCTTCCTGCACCTCGAAGAGGTCTCCCGGAGCAGGATCGAAGGTGGCGGACCAGAGGTGACGGTCGTCGCGGGCGTCCACGAGCTGGGCGGTGACGCGGAGGCGGTCACCCGCGCCCCGGATGCTCCCTTCGAGCACGTAGTCCACGTCGAGGAGCCCGGCGATCTCGCGAACCGGCAGGTTCCGGCCCTTGAAGTGGAAGGACGAGGTGCGCGCGGGCACGCGGATCTCGCGGACGCCCGCCAGGGCGTTCAGGATCTCTTCCGAGATCCCGTCGGCCCAGTGCTCGAGGGTCCCGTCGGCGCTCATGTCGACGAAGGGGAGGACTGCCACCGAGGCGATGCCCGGGAGCCCGCCCGGGTCGTCGTTCCGGGCCAGCCAGGGTGCCAGCACGAGGGCGCCGGCGAACCCGGCCAGGGCCAACCCCACGGCCAGCACCACGGCCATCGGCGCGGCGCGCGAACGACGGGGCCGCGTGCCTGGATCCGCGGCCATGGCCGCCGGCCCCGGGGGCTCGTGGGCCCGCACCGCGACGGCGTCGGCAGGCACTTCGAGCGAGGCCTTCGCCGGAAGTCCGGGGGGCGCCGACACCGCGTCAGGGGTCTTCAGGCGCTCCATTCGCCGCACCAGGGTCGGGTCCGGCTCGATTCCCAGCTCCTCTTCCAGGAGAAGCTCGTGGACGCGTCCGTGCCGGAGCGCGCCGGCTCGATCCCCGGCCCGATCGAGCGCGTCGATCAGCTCGATGGCCACCGGGGTGTTCAGCGGATCCGCACCCTGCAGCCGTCGCCACCACTCGATCTCGGAAGCGAGGTCACCGGCCCCTGCCGCTGCCCGCGCGAGGGCCTCGAGAGCCTCGCGGTTCCGGCGGGCCAGTACCTCGCGTTCGGTGTCGGCCCACCGTTCGAACTCGGCGGCGGCGTCGAGGTGCACGCCCTCCAGGAAGGGGCCCCGGTAGAGCGCAACGGCCGCCGCCGGGTCGCCGGAGGCGATGGCATCCAGGAAGAGCCGGGCGTCGCATTCGATCCGCGCGGGGTTCAGCCGCAGCTCGGTGGTACCGACGAGCAGGTCGGGCGCGCCGAGCTCGCGCCGGAGCAGGTGAACGGCCTGCTTGAGCGACCCCCGGGCCCGTTCGATGCTGCTCTCGGGCCAGAGGAGGGCCATCAGGCGCTCCCGGCCGATCGCCTCGTGCATCGAAACCACGGCCATGAGCGCCAGCGACTTCCGGTAGGTCGCAAGGTCCTCCAGGGGCGCGCCGTCTCGCTCCAGCCCCAGTCCCCCAAGGGTCCGCAATCGATACATCGTCCCACCTGGCTGTACCCGGTTGACCGGCAGCTGACGCCCAACTGACCCGACCGCGGCAAGCTACCACGCGGCCGGGGACCCGGACAGGGCTCCGGTGGCCACGAGACCCCGGGCGATCGCCCGGCTCGTTCACCCGTCATCGACCTGCGAGGCCACATGTTCCGCAAGACCTGCACCACCCTGCTCGCCGCCGCGGCCGCAGGCCTGATCCTTTCTGCGTGCGACGGCACCCCGGTCTCCGGCCCCCCGCCGGAGTCACCCCTCGCTCCCTCCGATGCGTTCGCGGCACAGGTCGCGGTGGTCCCGCCCGGCGCCGCCCAGGGGATCCACGCCCTCATCGAGTCGTGGACGGCCGCCTGGAACGCGGCCGACGGGATCGCCTACGGGAACCACTACTCCGTCGACGCCGACTTCGTGAACCCGCTGGGCGCCGTGGTGACCGGGCGCGCAGCCATCGGCGG
>JBJHBX010000325.1:0-3961 GCA_050485725.1 Gemmatimonadales bacterium
GGGCGGGTCCGAGGCCATGGACGAAGGGGAGGGCTCGTGAGCGCCGGCCCCGGGCTTCTCCAGGACGAGGGCCGCCAGGTCCTGGTCGCGCTCTACGCCGCGCTCCGGGCTGTGCGCTTCTACCCGGTCGACAACGAGACGGTGCAGCGCTCCGTCGACGACCTCCACGCGGCCGTCGGGGCGGTGCTCGGGAAGGAGGAGGGGATGTCCTTCCGCACCGTGGGCGAGTTCTTCTTCCTGAACGAGGTCCGGCTGCGGCTGGACCTGCGGAATTTCTCGACCTTCGGCGCGGTGGCGCGGGCGCTCCAGCAGCACGGGGTAGGCGAGGTCGAGGTGGTCCCGGGAATGGCGCGGGAGGAGTGGATCCCCTTCCTCGCCCTCCTCCTGCGTCAGCCCGCCGACGAGGATCCCTACGAGGCATTCGAGGAAGGGCTCGCCGCGACCCCGGTACAGCACCTCTCGACCCGGCCCGAGCGCGAGGTCCGGGACCTGGATCTCGAGGAGGAGGCCATGGAGGGGGCGCGCCGGACCTACGTGCACTCGGTGCAGATGGCCCGCGACGTGCTCACCGATGTCCGCATCGGGCGGGCGGTCAACGTGCGCAAGGTGAAGCGGGCGGTGCAGTCGATCGTGGACCAGGTGCTCTCGAACGAGCCCTCGATCGTGGCCATGACGCACCTGAGGGAGTTCGACGAATACACCTTCACCCACTCGGTGAACGTCTGCATCTTCTCGGTGGTCATCGGGCAGCGGCTCGGCCTGGAGCGGCGCGAGCTCTACGACCTGGGGCTCGGGGCCCTCTTCCACGACGTGGGGAAGATGCGGCTCGATCCCGACGTGCTGAACAAGGCGGGGGCACTCGATGCCGACGAATGGGCGGCGATGAAGGAGCATCCCACTGACGGGCTCCTGACCCTCTTCCAGCTCCACGGCTTCAACGACCTGCCCTACCGCCAGATGCTGATCGCCTACGAGCATCACATGAAGACGGATCTGTCCGGCTACCCCGCGTCGCGGCGGGAGCGCGACATCTCGCTCTTCTCGCGGATCGTCGCCGTGGCCGATGCCTTCGACGCGGGAACTTCGCAGCGGTCGTACCAGTTCCGCCCCTGGCCCCCCGACGCCGTGCTCCGCGAGATGCGCGACAACCCGGCCCGGGGCTTCGACACGGTGCTCGTGAAGGCGCTGATCACCGCCACCGGCGTCTACCCGGTGGGCACCCTGGTCGTGCTCGACACCTACGAGCTCGCCGTGGTGTCGCGGGCGAACCCGGATCCGGCCCACCTGAACCGCCCCGAGGTCAAGATCCTCTCCGATGCCATGGGCGTGCCGGTGGCGAACCCCTACGCCGTCCGCCTGGACGACCGCGACCCCGCCACCGGCGAGTTCCGCCGCTCGATCATCAAGACCGCCGATCCCAACCGGTACGGGATCCAGGTGGCCGACTTCGTCACCTGAGGCGCCCCCCCTCACCGCATCCATCCCGACGGAATCCATGAACGCCGCTTCCGAGACCCTCGCCGCCGGCGGGGCCCGCATCGCCCGTGCCTTCGAACTCCGCATCAGCCGGGGACAGGCCGCCCTCGTTCCCTACATCTGTGCCGGGTTCCCGGACCGGGACGCCTCGCTCGCCATGCTCCTCGCCGCCGCCGATGCCGGCGCCGACGTCATCGAGCTGGGAATCCCCTTCTCGGATCCGCTGGCCGACGGGCCCACGATCCAGAGGGCCACCTTCGACGCCCTCGAAGGGGGGATGACGGTGCCCGGCGCCCTCGGGATCCTGCGGGCCTTCCGTGCCGAGCGCGACACCCCGGTCGTGCTCTTCACCTACCTGAACCCCGTTCACCACTACGGCATGGATCGGTTCGTGGCCGACGCCGCCGCGGCCGGAGCCGACGGACTCCTGCTGACCGATCTTCCGGCCGGGGCCGACCCTCAGCTCGAGGGCGCCGTGGGGCGGGGCGGACTCGCGCTGATCCGGCTCCTGGCCCCCACCACCCCCCCGGAGCGCCTTGCGCGGGTGGCGGAAGGGGGGAGCGGCTTCCTGTACTACATCTCGCGGACCGGGGTGACCGGGGCGCGGTCGGAGCTCCGGGGCGAACTGTCCGACGAGATCGGGCGGATTCGCGCGCAGGTCGACCTTCCGGTAGCGGTCGGCTTCGGCATCTCGTCGCCGGAGCAGGCGGCGCTGGTGGCGGGGGTCGCCGACGGCGTCGTCGTCGGGAGCGCGCTGGTCGACGCGCTTTCCGAGGGGGGGGTCGAGGCAGGCGGCCGGTTCCTGCGCGCGCTGCGCGAGGCGATGGACGGGGCGGGAAGCTAGCCCGCAAGTCCCTTCCTCACCGAACCGGCCTCTTCGTCCAAGCCGACCTCCCCGGCACCGGAGGCCCGTTCGAAGGCACCCATACCCGCACGCAGCTCCTCCAGCGCCAGGCTTGCGGCTACCGCGATGTCGAGTTCATCAGGTTCCGCATCGAAGCCATCCACGCATCCCGCCTCGCCCTCGTCGGATGACCCCGGGCACGCTCGCAGGGGAAGAGCCCCATCCTGGGCACGTGGCTCCGACGCGTCCGGCGGACGCCCCCATCACGAGCGGAGCATCACGCGCGGACGCACCTGTTTGCCGGCCCCCTTGGGCCGCCGGCGGCCGTTGCGTCATGGGACTCTCAACGCCGCCTCGACACCGAAATGATTCCAGCCTCCAAACGACGACCCCCCGAAAAGGTCCGCACCCGCCCGGGGCGAGAGATCGAGTCGGCCCAGGACGGTGACGCGGTAACCCACCTTGAGCAGGGCGTGGGGCCCTTCATCTAGTCCCCCCGATGAATCGTAGCGATAGCGACCGACGCCGAACCCGGCCCAGAGATCGCCCGGCCCCAGCGTATACAGCGCCTTCGCTCCGAGGGCCCACCCACGGGCGTCGCTCGTCTCGCGGCAGCGAGGATCGTCCTGTGACCCTGGGCACAGAATCGTCGGGCGTCGCGCGCCCCAGTATTCGGCCCAGGCCGCGAGGCCGTCGCGAAGTCTGAACTCGGCCAACGCCCCATAGCGCCCCCAACTCGCCCCCTCGTTGAAGCGCACCGATGCGGCGGACAGGCCGAGAGAGAACCGACCCGGCACCGGGCTGACTTCGGTCGCGGAGCCATGGTCCGTCGCTTGTGCGTCGAGGGGCATGGGGCCTGAGACGAGCACAAGCAATGTGAGGCTCACGCCGATCGCGGCATGGCCACAACCCCGCAACGTCTGGCTTCGGGTCGGTTTCCGCAGCGACAAGGCAACCGTTCTGCTCCACTTCATCAGAACCCCCAATTGTACAGGGGGTGCATGTACCCCCCCGCCGACGTCGATGCCGTATGCCAGCCCTTGAACCGATCGGCGGTCCAGAAATACTCCACCCCGTTCAGGTGCCCGTACCCGCTGTACACCTGATCGATGAGTTGAACTGCTCCCGGACCCGACCATTTGTTTCCGATGTTCCTGTGGCTCGGCACGGATAGTGCACCGAGGTCCACATTCCCGTTGCACGTGTCGGTCAACAACGCGCCGGAGTTACATACCGACTTGCTCCGATAATTGGCATGCTTGTTCTTGGCCACCCAGATTCGTGGTCTCCCACCCCATACGTCATGGGGTTCCAGCCAGTCCCAGGTATAGGAAGCCGAACCATTGAGCGGGGTGCCCCAGTGGGCCGAAAGAAACGCACGCTCCAGGACCCATCTCGAATGGTTTGAGACCGGGTTTCGGAGGGTTGCGATCACGAACTCGGAGTCCCCGTCATGGCTGGTCAATCCTCCGGGGACGGTCCCGGCATCCCGATGGTACGCGAAGAGGTAGAACACCTCGATCTCGTTCGGTCCGTCCCCGATGCGAACCGACCAGTGGGGCTCCCGGAACGGCGCATCGTCGCCTGGGTTCATGATGAGTTGTGGCCGGAACGCGAAGGCAAGGGCATGCTCGCACGTGT
>JBJHBX010000326.1:0-3956 GCA_050485725.1 Gemmatimonadales bacterium
CCTCCCGCACCGGATCCGGTCCTCGAAACCCGGATCTTCCTCGTTCACCGCCCGGGTTCGGTCCAGTCGGTGATCCTGGCCGGCAACCTCGGCGTGGACGGCGCCTTCGAGGACTTCCCTCCCCTGGAGGTGGCGAACCGGATCTTCGGGGGCGGCGCCGACTCGCGGCTCTTCCGGATCCTGCGCGAGGAGCGTGGCTGGACCTACGGGGCCTTCTCCGGGCTGACCCGACCGATGGGCCAGGGCGTCTTCCAGGCGCTGGCCGAGGTGCGCACGCCGGTCACCGACTCGGCCACGGTCGAGATCCTGCATCAGCTCCGCCGGCTGGGATCGGAGCCGGTGCCCGCCGACGAGCTCGACGCCGCCCGGAACTACCTGGCCGGCAGCTTCCCCCTCCAGATCGAGACGGCGGGACAGGTCGCGGGTCGGCTCGCCGGCACGCTCCTGATGGGGCGCCCCTTCGAAGACGTGACCGAGTTCCCGGCACGCATCCGGGCCGTGAACGGGGACGAGGTCCGGGCCGCCGCCGCGCGGCACATGAGGGCGGATGCGGCGGTCGTGGTGGTGGTGGGCGATGCCACCGAGGTGATTGAGGGGCTCGAGGCCGTCGCCCCTGTCACCCTCCTCGACGTGAACGGAGACCCGCTCGAACGCGAAGCGGTGATGCCGACGCCCGGTGAAGGCGTCGGGTGGGACGCATCGCGCCTGGAGGAGGGGGTCCGCCGCTACGCGCTCCTGGTCCAGGGGAACGAGGTCGGCACCGCCACCTACCGGCTCGAGCGCGACGGCGATGCCTGGGTCGGCTCGACCTCTGTCCGATCCGACGTGGCCGGGGCGCAGGAGACCGAGGTGCGATTCGGCGCCTTGGACTTCGCGCCGATTTCGCTCCGCCAGACGCAGTCGGCAGGGCCGATGACGATCGAGGTCGACCTCGAGGTGGTCGACGGACAGATCCGGGGAAACCTCTCGCTGCCGCCCCAGCTCGGGGGGGACCGGGAGCTCGACCTCGAGGCCGAGGATCTCCTCCTTCCGGGCATGGACGAGTACGCCCTCGCCGCGGCGACCCTCGCGGAGGGCGCGAGGATCCGGATCCCCTACCTGGACGCGGTCCAGGGGCAGCGCACCACGATCGAGGCCCAGGTGGTGGGCCGCGAGGAGATCGAAGTGCCGGCCGGCACCTTCGATACGTGGAGGGTCGAGATCGGGGGTCCGCAGGGCACGCTGACCCTCTTCCTGCGCGTCGAGGCTCCTCACATTCTCGTCGAACAGCGGTACCCCCCGGGGCAGCCGGTCTCCCTGGTTCTTACCGGGATGTCACCGCTCCAGTAGGGCGGCTCAAGCATCCCGTGCCCGTGAACCGGGGCTTCAGCCGAAGGAAAGACAGACGCCCCCTCGCCACGCGGCGAGGGGGCGTTGTCACGACAGGGATCCCGGAGGGCCTTGCCCCCGGTCGGGCGGAAGGGGTCAGCCTCCGCCCGGACGTCCCCGGTTCGCAGGCGGGCGAGCGTTCCCTGCCGCAGCGGGGCGGTTCGCCGCCGGCGCCGGGGCGCGGTTGGCGGCAGGCCGGCTCGCTGCCGGCGCAGGGGCGCGACTGGCGGCCGGTGCGGGTGCGCGGTTGGCGGCAGGGGCGGGCGCACGGTTCGCAGCAGGGGCAGGCGCCCGGTTCGCCGCGGGTGCAGGTGCCCGGTTGGCGGTCGGTGCAGGCGCCCGGTTCGCAGAAGGCGCCGGAGCACGGCCGGCGGCCGGAGCGGGCGCACGAGTCTGGGCCGCAGGCGCCCGGCTCTGGGCCGAGGCAGGTGCCCGGTTCGCGGCGGGCGCCGGAGCACGGCTGGCGGCCGGCGCAGGCGCCCGGCCCTGGGCCGCGGGCGCGCGACTCGCCGAGGGTGCCGGCGCAACCTGCCTCGGCTGCGCCGGGCGCGGCTGTGACTGCACCGGCGGGGGCGCCGCCTGCGCCGGGTGCTGCACGCGCACGCGGGGTGCCTCGACCTGCGCGTAGTAGGTCCAGCTCGGAATCCTCTCCCGGATCACGATGATCTCGCGGACGGGGCGACGGTGGTAACCGGCCCAGAAGTAGACGTTCACGAAGTCGATGATCTGTCGATCCGACAGCCGTCGCAGGTGGCCGCGCGGGGGCTTCCTCCAGTACCCGTGGGCCACGCCGTACGGCGGCCCGAGGTGGGCCACGTAGATGGCGGGATCGACCCGGAGGTGGTAGGTAATGTCGATCCAGCTCCAGCCGCGCTCACGGAGTGCGATGATCACCTCGGGAGAGACCCGGGCCTCCCTTGCGAGCATGTAGATCACCGGGAGCTCGTCGGCATGAATCCAGTGGGGGTGCCAGTGGCTGACCGTCTGCACCGGATAGCCGTAGTATTGCCCGATGGCCAGGTGGAAGTGCCGAAGTCCGTCCCGGTCGAGAACGACCCCGGCCTGCAACTGTGCCACCACGGGCGCCGGCGTCGCCACCGCCGCGGTAACGACCCCGGCCGCGAACAGGACCCACGTGAAACGCCTCATCGCCCTATCCCTCCTATCCGGGCAGCGGTCTCTCCGGGTCCGACGACCCGCCTCGACGCACCGCACCTGCTGTCGCCCCCGTGGAGTGCAAGGCCCATACCACTCGGAAAAGTCGCCCGATCGTGGATCGCAAGTTCATGTACCACATGACTTTGCATGACAGTAACCCGACCCTCCTCCCGTCCTGAAAGCCGGACTCCACCGTCCACTGCAGGGGACAGCGGGGAGTGGCATTCGTCCCCTCCTCCGGCCGCGATCCTCTTCGGGCTCTCCCTCGGGGCGCTCGCCTGGATGGGCCCCGACCGAGCACTCGTCGCGCACGCCCTTGCGCCATGGACCGCGGCGTTCCTCGCCCTCGCGGTCCTCTGGAAGAGGCATCCCGGGTGGCTCGCCCGCCCCGGGATCCTGCTCGGCGGCGCCCTCCTTATCCGCATCCTCTTCCTTCTCCCGGTGCAGGACCTCTCCGACGACCTCTTCCGGTACGTCTGGGACGGCTGGCTCGGAGTGAACGGCGTTCCACCCTACCGCCACGTGCCCGCCGACCCGGCGCTCCTCACCTTCCAGGGCGACACCCTCTTCCGGGCCATGAACTCGCCCGGCTATCACTCGGTGTACCCGCCCCTTTCGCAGTGGGTCTTCCTTCCGGGCGGCCAGGTGCACGAATGGGTCGGCTGGCCCCTTTCCGGTCGCGTCGTGCGCGTGGCCTTCACCGCGCTCGAGTTCGTCGGCATCCTCGCGCTCCACCGCGCCCTCCGGCGCACGGGGCGCTCCCCGGCGACCCTCGCCCTCTACGCCTGGAACCCGCTGGCGCTGCTCACCGTGGCCGGCAGCGGCCACACCGAGGGTGGGCTGGTCCTGGCCCTGGGTCTCTTCCTGCTCGGCGTCTCGGAGCGGCGGGCGGCGCTGGCCTGGACCGGCTGGGTTCTGGCAGTGCTCTCGAAGGGAATCCCCCTCCTCCTGGCCCCCCTCGCATGGCGGGTGATCCGGCAGGGCACGGGAACGCGCGCGGCCTTCCTCGGACTCATCCCTGCGCTCGCGCTGGCAGGGGTCCTCTCCCTGCCCTTCCTGCGCCTCGACGACCTCCCCCGGGCCTGGAGCTCGGCGGAGCTCTACGTCAGCCTCTTCGAGTTCAACGCCGGGCTCCACGCGCTCCTCCGCGTGGCGGGGTGGGAGGCCGCCGCAACCCTCCGGTGGATCGCCGTGGCCGGGGCGCTCTGGATCGGGCTCCGCCATGCCGTGGGGGGGATCGCTTCGGTCGCCGCGGCCATCGTGCTCGTCTTCTCCCTCTACCTGGTGACGGCGACGACCGTCCACCCCTGGTACCTGCTCTGGATCCTGCCGCTCCTCCCCTTCACCGCGACGGGTCGGCACCCCTGGCTCTGGGGAAGCTGGGCGGCCTTCGCGACGTACCTCTTCTACGTCGGGGTTCCGGCGTGGCC
>JBJHBX010000327.1:0-3946 GCA_050485725.1 Gemmatimonadales bacterium
AGTCGGGGGCGTAGAGGATGCCCCGCGCGTGAAGCTCGTCGCCGTTTCGGGCGTGGGCGAGCTGGTTGTTCGCCGCACCGGCCACCACCTTCACGCGAAGGACCTTCAGCGTGTCGTCGTTCACGGTTGCGCCAAGGGCGCAGGGAGCGTAGATGTCGGCCTCGATGGCGTAGATCTCGTCGGGGCCGACCACGGTGGCGCCGAAGTCGTCCCGGACCCTGGAGATCCGGCCCTCGTCGATGTCGGTCACCGTGAGCCGGGCGCCTTCGTCGTGGAGGAACCCGCACAGGTGGTACCCCACGTTGCCGAGACCCTGCACCAGCACGTGGCGCCCCTCGAGCGAAGGCGAGCCGAACTGGCGCTCCGCCGAGGCCCGGATCCCCTGGTAGGTGCCGTAGGCGGTGACCGGAGAGGGGTCCCCCGATCCGCCGTAGACCCCCACGACCGAGTCGGTCTCCATCCGGACGAACTCCATGTCGTCGACGGAGGTCCCCACGTCCTCGGCGGTGATGTAGCGCCCGCCCAGCGACTCCACCGCCCGCCCGTGGGCCCGGAAGATCAGCTCCCGATCCGTCGTGCGGTTGTCGCCGACAATGACGGACTTGCCGCCGCCCAGCGCCACGCCGGCGACGGCCGCCTTGTAGGTCATCCCCTTCGACAGGCGGAGCACGTCGATGATCGCCTCCTCGTCGGAGGCGTAGTTCCAGAACCGGGTCCCCCCCAGTGCCGGGCCGAGGGTCGAGTCGTGGATCGCGATGATCCCCCGGTACCCGAGCTCGGGCTCCGACCAGAAGACGATCTGCTCGTGGCCGTACTCGGCGAGTGTCTCGAAGAGCTTCATCAGGAAGAACTCCCGCTGTTCGTGTCGTGAATCGTCGGGTCGCGGCACGCGGCGGAGGGCTCAGCCCCCCGCTGCCTCCCGGACCAGGTCCCGGGCGATGACCCACCGGAGGACCTCGCTGGCCCCCTCGTAGATCTCCGTCCCCTTCGCATCCCGCATCAGCTTCTCCACGGGGTAGTCACGCATGTAACCGTATCCGCCGAAGATCTGGACCGCCTCGTCGGCGCACCACATCGCGGCCTCGGAGGCCGCCACCTTCGCCATCGCCGCCGCCGACTCGAGCGATGCCGGGGCGTGAAGGGCCGAAGCCCCTTCCGCGGGGTCCCGCAGGTCCTCCCCGGCCCGGTCCACCCTTGCCGCCGTCTCGAGGAGCAGGGCCCGGGCCTGGCCGATCCGGATGGCCATGCCCGCCAGCTTCTCCTGGATCGCCCCGAAGGCGTCGAGGGTCCGGCCGAACTGGGCACGCTCGCCTGCGTAGCGGACCGCGTGGTCCTGCGCCGCCTGGGCAATGCCGAGTGCCTGCGCGGCCACGAAGAGCCGACCGTGCACGATGGCATCCCGCGCCACCGCCCATCCGTCGTCCACCGACCCGAGCACCGCCTCGGCGGGGAGGTGAACGTCGCGGAAATCGAGGGTGACCGTCGAGGAGGCGCACATGCCGAGGGTTCGCTCGCGGCCCGGGACCGTCACCCCGTCGAGCCCCGAAGGAACGAGGAAGGCGGTGAGCCCCTTCGACGTGCCGGGTTCCCCGGAGGTCCGCGCCCAGACCAGGGTCAGCTTCGCGCGGTCCCCGTTCGTGACCCAGCGCTTCTCTCCGTTCAGGCGCCAGCCGTCGCCCTCCCGGACGGCGGCGAGGGCAATGGCACCGACGTCACTCCCGGCGTCCGACTCCGAGAGGGCGAAGGCGCCCGGCACGGAACCGTCGGCGAGCCCGGGGAGCCAGTGCGCCTGCTGCGCCGGCGTTCCGAATCGGAGCACGGCCCGGGTCACCGGCCCCGCGTGGATCGCCACGAGAAGGCCGACGGCCGATTCGCCCCAGGCCAGCGCCTCGACGGCGAGGAGCGCGGTGGCCAGGTCCAGGTCCAGCCCTCCATGGGCCTCCGGTGCCCTGAGCCCCAGGAACCCGACCTCGGCCAGCGCCGCCCACGTCGTGTCGGGAACTTCCCTTGCGGCATCCCACGCCTCGGCGTGCGGTCGGAGCTCCTGTTCGGCGAAGTCACGGGCCAGTGCCCGGATCTCGAGCTGTTCCCCGGTGGGAAAGGTCATGACGTCGGGCCTCAGGCGTCGTAGGGGTGGAAGCCGCGTCCGGACTTCCGGCCCAGCCAGCCGGCGGCCACGTACTTCCGGAGCAGGGGGCAGGGGCGGTAGCGGTCGTCACCGAGCTCGCGGTGCAGGACCTCGAGAATGTTCAGGCAGGTGTCGAGCCCGATCAGGTCGGCCAGCGCCAGCGGCCCCATCGGATGGTTCATCCCGAGCTTCATGACCGTGTCGATGGCCTCGGGCTCGGCGACCCCTTCCATCAGCGCGAAGACCGCCTCGTTGATCATGGGCATCAGGACCCGGTTCGACACGAAGCCGGGGAAGTCGTTCACCTCGACCGGGGTCTTCCCCATGGCTCGGGAGAGGTCGAAGACGGCCCGGGTCGTGGCATCGTCGGTGGCGAGACCGCGAATGACCTCGACGAGCTGCATGACCGGAACCGGGTTCATGAAGTGCATGCCGATGACCTTCCCGGGTCGGGAGGTCCGCGCCGCGATCTCCGTGATCGAGATCGACGATGTGTTCGACGCGAGGATCGCGTTCGGCGGGGCGTGGGCGTCGAGATCGGCGAAGATCTCGTACTTGAGCTCCGCCCGCTCCGGGACCGCCTCGATGGCAAGGTCGATTCCGGCGACCGATCCCGCCCGGTCGGTGGAGGTGCGGATCCTCGAGAGGATCAACGACTTCGCCTCCTTGTCGATCCGCCCCTTCTCCACCTGCCGGTCGAGGTTCTTCCCGATCGTGCCCATGGCGCGCTCCAGGAAGGACGCCTCCACGTCGACCAGGACCACGTCGAGTCCCGACATGGCCGCCACGTGGGCGATCCCGTTCCCCATCGTGCCGCTCCCGATCACCGCGACCTTTCCGATTCCCTGCGCCTGCTCGTTCTCCATATCGCCTCCCATCCGGGCCGTCCCCTCGAGGGACTGCCGGGCGTTCGTTTCCGTTCGCAGGGGGGTCACCGCGTGGCGATCCACCCTCCCATGTAGACCAGCAGCAGCCAGCCTCCCATCTCCGCGACCCACCGCGCCACCCTCGCGTGGTCGGCCGCGCCCTCGTCATCGGGCGCGCTCGCCTCCGTCGCCCCCTGCCCTTCCGGATCGCCCCGGCCGAAACGGCGCGCCAGCCCCCGGCGGGCCGCGTGGCCGGGCACGCCCCCTCCCACCGCCACCGCCGCCGCCAGGAGCAGCGCCAGTACCCCCGCCGTGAAGACCGCGAGGAGCCACGCGTCGAGGCCCGTCATGGGCTGGAAGGCGCCCCCGCGAAGGGGAAGCCGGACCAGCATCGGCGCGCCGAGCCCGGCGAACCCCGCCAGCGCCACCGCCGTCAGCAGGGGCCCGATCCTCCATTCCCGGCGGCTCCGGGGCCCCTTCACGACTGCCCCCGTCGTACGCCGGCCCCGGCTGCCGGGGAGGCGACCGGGGCCGGTTTCGTCATGCTGCCAGGGGAGCGACCGGGTGGGGCCCCGGGCGGCCGAGAGGGCCGCATCCCGTTCCATCGTGGCGCAGCGCGGGCATCCCCTGCCTCAGCCGCGGCTGATGGAGAGGGCGACCGCATTTCCTCCGCCCAGGCAGAGCGTCGCGAGCCCCGTCTCGGCGCCCCGGTCTTCCATGGCGTGAAGCAGGGTCACCAGCACCCTGGCACCCGAGCAGCCGATCGGGTGGCCGAGGGCCACGGCGCCGCCGTGCACGTTCACCCGCTCCGGGTCCATCGCGAGGGCGTCCATGTCGGCCAGCGCCTGCACGGCGAAGGCCTCGTTCACCTCGAAGAGATCGTAGTCACCGATCGAGGTCCCGGCCCGGTCCATCAGGCGCCGGACCGCCTCGACGGGCGCGAAGAAGAGGT
>JBJHBX010000328.1:0-3945 GCA_050485725.1 Gemmatimonadales bacterium
GCTCCGCGCCCTCCTCGGCATTCCCGAGGGACACCGCGTGCTCCTGGTGGGCTCCGCAACCGAGGCCATGGAGCGGATCGTCGCGGGGGTCCGGCCGTCCAGCTCCCTGCACCTCGTGCAGGGCGCCTTCGCCCGGCGTTTCCACGGCATTGCCCGGAACGCGGGGATCGCCGCCGAAGCGCGCACGGTGCCCGACGGGGCGAGCTTCCGGGCGAGCGACGCGCCGATCGCCAGCGGAACGGAGCTCCTTGCGCTGACGCAGAACGAGACCTCGACCGGCGCCCGGATCCCGCCCGCCGAGGTCGCCTCCCTTGCCGCCGCCGCACGCGCCGCGGGTGCACTCGTGGCCGCCGACCTCGTGACCGGGTGGCCCACGGAGCCGGTGGAGCCGGGGTGGCTCGACGCCGGGTTCCTCTCGGTCCAGAAGGGTTTCGGGCTCCCGCCGGGACTCGGGGTGCTCGTGGCCTCGCCGGCGCTGGTCGAGTGCGCGCGGGAACGCCGGGCGCGGGGGCTCCCGGTGGAAGGGTGGATGCACCTGGCGGCGCTGGCCGAGGCCGCCGACAGGAACGAGACGGTGGCCACCCCGAACACCCTGGCGATCCGCCTGCTCGCGAGGGTGGCCGAGGCGTACCTGGCCGAGGGGGGGCAGCCGGCGCTCGCGGGCCGCGCCGAGCAGGGTTTCGAGCGCTGGTGGTCCGAGGTGGCGAGGCTCGACGGCGCCGGGGGCCTCCGCATGGCGCCCTTCGTCGAGGACCCCGAACTCCGCTCCCGGACGGTGGCCGTCGTTGCCCTCGACGACGCCGACGAAGTCCGTGCGGCCCTTCGCGAAATGGGATGCGTGGTGGGAGACGGGTACGGCCCCTGGAAGGGGCGGCAGCTTCGCGTCGCCCACTTCCCGGTCCAGCCCCCCGAGATGCACGAGCGGCTCCTGGGCGCGCTGGAGCGGGTCCTGGAAATGCGCGGGGCGAGGGGCGAGGGACAGGCCAGGGAGCGGGCTCCCGGCGGGTGCGCGTGACCGGACCACGGACCGTGGTGGTGGTGGGGGGCGGGGCCGCCGGGCTCATGGCCGCCGCCTTCGCGCTTCGGGAGATGGGAGGGGACGGGCGACTCGTCGTGGTCGAGCGAAGCCGCGACGGGGGCAGGAAGATCCTGATCAGCGGGGGCGGTCGCTGCAACGTGCTCCCGTCGGAGCTCGACCCCCGCCACTACGTCACCGCGAGCTCCCCGAACACCCTCCGGAAGCTGCTCCTTTCCTGGCCGCTCCGGGAGCAGCGGGCGTACTTCGAGCGTTCGCTGGGGATCCCCCTGGCCCTCGAGCCCGAGACCGGCAAGCTCTTTCCCCGCTCGAACCGGGCCCGCGACGTGCGCGACGCCCTCGTGCGGCAGGTGGTGGACGACGGCGGCCGCATCCTCTTCGGGCGCTCGGTCGAGGGGCTCGAGCCGCCGGGCGCGACGCGGGGCTGGAGGGTGCACCTGGACGGAGGGGAGACGCTCCCGGCGTCCGCGGTCATCATGGCCTCGGGCGGGCTGTCGGTGCCGGCCACCGGAAGCGACGGAACGGGACTTCGCCTGCTCGAGGGGCTCGGGCACACGGTGAATCCCACCTACCCCGCGCTCACCCCCCTCCTGGCGGACCCACCGGTGCACGCCGGCCTCGCCGGGGTCTCCCTCGAGGTCCGCCTCACCGCCGAGGGGGTGCGGGGGCGTCCCGGCGAGGGGCGTCCGTCGGTCACCGGTGGCTTCCTCTTCACCCACCGGGGGTACTCGGGGCCCACGGCGCTCGACGTGTCGCACTTCGCGGTCCAGGCACGGGCGGCCGGACGCCCGCAGCCCATTTCCGCGTCGTGGACCGACGAAACGGCCGAGGCCTGGGAGGCGCGGCTGATCGACGCCGGGAGCGGACAGGTGGGGCCACTCCTTCGTCGCTACCTTCCCCACCGTCTCGCCGACCACCTGCTCGACGAGACGGGGGTGCCCGCCGACCGGGCGCTGGCGCGGCTTCCCCGGGGCGAGCGGGACCGCCTGGTCGGGGCGCTCGCCGCCTACCCCCTTCCCTGGACCGGAGACGAGGGCTACCGAAAGGCCGAGGTGACCGGGGGCGGGGTGGCGCTGGACCAGGTGGACCCCCGGTCGCTTGAAAGCCGGATCCACCCCGGGCTCTACCTGTGCGGGGAACTCCTCGATGCCTTCGGACCCATAGGTGGGTACAACTTCGCCTGGGCCTGGAGCACGGGCCGGCTGGCAGGGACCGCGGCAGGAGCACAGGGCAGATGACCGACCACGAGACCCCGCTTCGCATTCTCACCCTCTGCGGCAGCCTGCGGCGCGGGTCGCTGAACCGGCGCCTGCTCGGAGCCGCGCGGGAGCTTGCGCCGCCGGGACTCGAGCTGGTGGAGGGCCCCGACCTGGGCGGGATTCCCCTCTACAACGCCGACCACGACGGCGACGAGTCCCCGGATTCCGTCCGTGCCCTCCGCGACGCGCTGCGGGAGGCCGACGGGCTGATCCTGGCGTCGCCCGAGTACAACTACGGGGTGCCGGGGGTCGTGAAGAACGCCGTGGACTGGGCGTCGAGGCCCGTGCGGGATGCGCCCCTCACCGGCCTTCCGACCCTGCTGCTGGGTGCTTCGGGAGGCGGGAGCGGCACGATGCGCGGCCAGCTCGCCCTCCGGCAGTGCTTCGTCTTCACCGCCACACCGGTTCTCCCGAAGCCCGAGTTCTACCTGCCGAGGGCCGCCGAGAAGTTCGAGGGGGAGCGGCTGGTCGACACCGGGACCCGCGAACACCTGGAGCGGACCCTCGTGGCCTTCGAACGCTGGGTCCGCCGGATGAAGTCCATCGCCTGATCGGCGGTGCCGGTTCAGGCGCTCCCCCCTCCCCCCGCATCTCTCCAGGCCATGGCCCGCACCCGGAGTCCCCCGTGGGTCGTGGCGAAACGTGGCTCCGGCTCGAGCCCGGTCTCCGCGTCGAGAACGGGGTCGCCCGACAGGTACAGGAGCCCCCATCCCTCGAAGGATCCGCCCGGCCGAACCGCGCGACCCAGCGCGCGATAGAGCGCCCTGAGCGCCCTTCGGTCGCCGAGCCGGGCGCCGTAGGGCGGGTTCGTCACGAGCCAGCCGGCGTCGCGCGGGGCCCCCGCGCCCCCCGGAAGTGCCAGGTGCGCACGCGAGAGCGGGGCCCTCGAGAGGACCAGCTCCGCCTCGACCCCGGCACGACGGGCGTTCGCGGCCGCCGCCTCCACGACCTCCGCATCCCGGTCCGAAGCCACGATCGGCGCCGGCGCCGCCGGAAGAATGCCTTCCCGGGCGGTGGCCACGAGCCCGCTCCAGCTTCCCGCCGGCAGGTCGGGCCAGTCCAGGAAGGCGTAGTGGCGGGGCGCACGGTCCGCGCCGGCCAGCCCCGGCGGAATGCGCCGCGCCAGGAGCGCTCCCTCGATGGCGACCGTACCCGCCCCGCAGAAGGGGTCGAGGAGGGGGAGTGCGGCGGGGGGCGGCCCTCCGGATCCCCGTGGGCGGGCCAGGAGGAGCGCCGCAGCGAGGGTTTCCCGGAGGGGTGCGCGGCCCACGTGGGTCCGGTAGCCCCTTCGGTGCAGGTGCGCCCCGCTCGTGTCCAGCCGTACCGTGACCTCGTCGCGGTGAACCCGGACCACCACGAGGGGGGGCGGCCCCTCGGCATCCTCCGGGGACTCGGGCGAAGGGGGGAGCCCCGCAGCCCGGCGCAGCCGCTCCTCGATGGCCCCCTCGTGGTAGATCCGGGACCTGGACGACGAGATCCGGAACCGGACGCCCTGCGCGCCCGGACCCGCCTCGGCGGCCCCGTGGACCCGGCCCCAGTCCAGCTCCGCGCCCTTCCGTTCCAGTTCGCCGAGGGCCCGGGCGCCGAAGCGTCCGACCTCGACGAGCACCCGCGACGCGGTGCGCAGGTGGAGGTTCGCGGTCATCATCG
>JBJHBX010000329.1:0-299 GCA_050485725.1 Gemmatimonadales bacterium
GCCCCGGATCCTCCGCATCCCCGAAGACCCACCCCCGCACCGGCTGTGCGGCGGCCTCCGTCAGCTCCGAAAGGAAGAAGTCCCGCTGGTAGCGCAGGAACCGCTCCCGTTCGTGCACGACCCCAAGCACCGTGGCGATCCCGGTCCGCACCTGGTTCCGGATCGTGTAGGCGAAGGTCAGCTCGCCCAGGTGCGTGCTCGCCTGAACGTGGCCGCGGGCGCTGGCCTGCTCGAACACGAGCCCCAGCCCACCCAGGAAGTTCGGGTAGGTCGAGCCGTACCCCGGGTAGGTGTTGTCG
>JBJHBX010000329.1:309-3941 GCA_050485725.1 Gemmatimonadales bacterium
CCCTCCGGCTTCGTCGGCTCGAAGAAGTAGGTGGAGTTCGTCCCCATCTCGTGGTAGTCGGTGACCAGGTTCGGCTTCCAGTCGTGGTGGAAGTCGATGCGGGCCTTCGATTCCGGGTGTACCAGGGGGAGCCAGTCGCGGTTCAGGTCGAACCAGTAGTGGTTGGTCCGCCCGCCGGGCCAGGCCTCGTTGTGCTCCCGGTCCAGGGGGTCCGCCACGAGGGCCATGGAGCGGTGCATGTTGGCCCAGTGGGTGTGGCGGTCGCGGCCGTCGGGGTTGAGCACCGGCTCGACGTGGAAGACGCCCTCCTCGAGCGCCCGGATCACCTCGGGGGCGCGCCCCGCGGTGAGCCAGTACGCGGTGAGCATGGCCGCCTCGCTCGACGAGGTCTCGTTTCCGTGCACGCCGTAGCCCAGGTGCACGATGACGGGCCGCTCGGAGGTGGGCGGAAGCTCGGACTCGGGCGTCGAGGGGTCGGCGGCGGCCAGGTGTGCGGTGCGGATCGCCTCGAGGCGGGCGTGGTTCCCGGGACTCGTGATCGTGATGACCGGCATGACCCGCATGCCGGGGGTGAGGCCGATCTCCTGGTAGGTCACCCGGTCCGAGAGGCGGGCCAGCTCCTGCATGTAGGCCACGATCCGGTCGTGGCGCGTGTGCACCGTGCCGATCTCGTAGCCCAGGAAGGCCTCGGGACTCGGGATCGCGGGGTCGAAGGTCTGGCCCCCGGGGAAGTACCACGCGGTGGGGGCCGACGAGACCCTGGGTGACCCGGGGTCGCCGGACAGCTGGGCGTCGAGGGCTCCGGGAAGGGCGAGGGCGAGGGCCGGGACGAGGAACGAGGCGAGGGCCGGGAGCAGGCCCCCGGGCGGATCTCGAGGGACCGGGGTCGTGGATCGGCGCACGGGCATGGAGCGGGACTCCTTGCGCGGGGGGAACGGGGGGCCGGAGGTGCCACCGGCCCGGAAGACCGGGGAAGGTGGACCCCGCGCGGCTGCCCCGGGTTCCGCGCCGGTCAGCCTTCCGGTCCGTAGCGTTCACCCGTCCAGCGCCAGGTGGCCTCGCCGTTCAGCACCAGGTCCCGCCACCCCCGCGTCGCCTGCTCCGAGATCTCGACCATCCAGACACCTGGAATGCGGAAGACCTCGACCCACCCCCCGTCACCGCCCGGGCCTGCGGCATCCCGACGGAGCACGAAGAGACAGGGGCCCATGCCGCCGCAGTGGAAGACGCTGTGAAGGACGCCGACGATCTCGGGGAGGCCGTCGTCGTCCAGGTCCAGGTGCACGGCATGGAGCTCGATGAACGCCCCCTCCGAACGGGCCTCGGCCAGGGTCTCCTCGAGGGCGACCTGGGCGGAGGCGGTGGCCGCATGGTCCGAGACCGGGACCTGGGCCCAGAGCGAGGCGGCCGGTCCGAGGAGGAGGGCGGCCGCAAGCATTCCCGCGGCGGCCGTGGGCCGGATGTTGGCGTTCATCCGGAAGAGGTTCCGGGGGTCGTAGCGGTCCTTGAGCGCCACGAGCCGGCTCGCGTTCTGGCGGTAGTTCTCCCGGACGTCGGCCGGCGTGTGCTCCTGCTCCAGGTCGTTCACGTAGAAGCCGGTGGTGTGGGGCTCGATCCCCTGCCAGAAGGCCCGGCCCCACGCCATGTGGGGGGCGGGATCGTCGCCCTGGCTCCATCCGGTCAGGCAGAGGAGGTTGCCGAGCACGTTCCTCTGCGGGAAGGCGGTGGCCGCCGGGTCCACCCGCGCGATCCGGCCTCCACCCTGCTGCGCGAAGAGCACGGTCGACCGCGAGGGATCGCCTTCGAAGCCGTCCAGGATCGCGTCGATCAGCGCACCGTCCATCGCCTCGATGAACCCCCCCTTGAGGTACTCCCCCCGCGCCCGGGGGTCGGCGATGTCCCCGGAGCGCTGGACGTCCTGGTAGTCGGCGCGGCCGATGGAGTCGGCCATCGGCGTGCCCAGCGCCCGGAGGGGCGCGAGCGCCGCCTCGGCATCCGACTCGGGTCCTGACCAGCAGACCCCGAAGCCGGCGACCCCGGGGGCTCCGCCGGGGGGAAGCACCATGTAGGGGTCGAGCTGGAGCTCGTCGGGGGCCACCGGCCCGTACTCGCCGAAGAGGGCCAGGACGTCGCGGGCGCGCTCGATGGGCCACGCGATCTCGCCGGCCACCACCGTCCGGTCGAAGGGATGCAGGTCGAACTCGAACGAGGTCACGACGCCGAAGTTGCCACCGCCGCCGCGGACCCCCCAGAAGAGCTCGGCGTTCTCGTCGGCATCGGCGTGAAGGAGCCGGCCGTCGGCCGTGACCACGTCCACCGACCGGAGGCTGTCGATGGAGAGCCCGAAGCGGCGCCCGAGCCGCCCGAACCCGCCACCGGTCACGAGCCCGCCGACGCCCGTGTGCGACACGGTCCCGAGGGGGGCCGCGAGACCCAGGGCCAGCGTCTCGTGGTCCACGAGCCCCAGCAGGGAGCCCCCGGCCACCTGGGCGCGCCGGTTGACCGCGTCCACCCTCGTGGCCTGGAAGGGGGAGAGGTCGAGGACCATGCCCCGGTCGCAGGTGGACTGCCCCGATGCGCTGTGCCCGCCGCACTTGACCGCCAGCAGCACACCGCCCTGGTCGCGGGCGAAGTCCACGGCATGCCGGACGTCGGCGGTGCCGGTGGCCCGGACGACCAGTGCCGGATGGCGGTCGAAGGAGGGGTTCAGGATGCGCCGCGCGTCGTCGTAGCCGTCGTCTCCGGCCAGGAGGAGCCGACCGCGGAGGGCGCGGTCCAGCTCGGCGAGATCCGTTCCCCGCAGCACCAGCTCCCGGCCGTCGCCGCTCACGGCGGGCACGTCGGGGAAGTCCGCGGGGAAGCGGCGAAGCGGACGTGGCCGCCCCGTCGAGGGCCCGGGCACCACCGGGGCGGGGCCGGCCCGGCTCCCACGGGGAAGGGCAAGGGGGGCGGCCAGGAAGGCCGTGCCGGCGAGCGCCGAACGAAGGAAGGTGCGCCTTTTCATCGGGACGCCTCCACGGGGAACGGGGAGATCGCTGCCCAGGGGGCGCGGGGGGCGGGGGGCGCGCGTGGCGCGGCCCTTTCCCCGGGTCCTCGGGGAGGAACGCCATCACGCTATTGCGATGACGCCCCGGATCCAAGGAAAATGTTTCGGACACGACTTCCGGATCCGCACCTCGTTGGCCAGAATGGAGACGTGGCCGGCGCGTTCCGCGCCACACTGGCCGTTCCACGTGGGGCGGTGGCGCCGCCGTCTCTCCCCCATCGACGGAGCACGGATGCACGCACGGACGCCAACCACCGCGACCCCCGCCTCGACCGGGTGCCGGACGATCCGCTCCTCCCCCCGTGCCCTCCTGCTGCTCGCCGTCGGCCTCGCCGTGGCCGGGTGCCAGGTCGAGGAGGCCCCGGCGGGTCCGGGCCCCGGCCACCCGCCCCCCGGCGGAGACCCCGTGGCTGCCTCCGACACCGCGGCCTCGATGGCGGCGGCGGCATGGAAGGGCGAGACCCTTCGGGTCGAGCGCTTCACCGACGGCGCGTTCCTGGAGCGAGGCTGGTTCGACGGGCCTCGCGGTCGGCTCGAGGCCGGGGGCCCGCCCACCTCCGGAGGGGACGCCAGGCACTTCGTCTGC
>JBJHBX010000330.1:0-3930 GCA_050485725.1 Gemmatimonadales bacterium
GCAAGGCACCTCCTGGAGGACCGCGTGCTGGCCGCGGAGGAGGGATCCGGCCTGCCCGAGCGGGCGGAGACCGTGCTCTACGACCTGCAGGATCGGCTCGCGCTCAAGGTCGTGCCCCGCTTCATCGTATGCTTCGACATCTCGCATACCGGGGGGAGCGAGGTCGTGGCCTCGGCCGTGGCCTTCGAGAATGGTGAGCCCAGGAAGGCGCTCTACCGTCACATGCGGATCCGCGGTGACTGGGGGAATGACGACTACCGGTCCATGGCCGAGGCCGTGGAACGGTACCTCAGGCGGCGCCTCGACGACGGTGCCCCTCTCCCCGAACTGCTCATGGTCGACGGCGGGAAAGGGCAGCTCTCCGCCGTCCTTCCGGTGCTCGAGGAGCTGGGGACCGAGGAGGTGGCGGTCTGTGCCCTGGCCAAGCGGGAAGAGGAGCTCTTTCTTCCGGGGAGGCGCGAACCGGTGCGCATCCCGAAGCGTGACCCCTCGCTTCGCCTCCTCCAGCGGATTCGCAACGAGGCCCACCGGTTCGCCGTTTCCTACAACCGGAAGCTCCGCAGCAGGCGCACGATCCGGAGCGAGCTGGGGGAGATCCCCGGTGTCGGACCTTCCCGCCAGCGGGCCCTGCTGACCCGGTTCGGGTCGGTGGAGGGCGTTCGCGAGGCCGGCGCCGAGGCGATCGCCCTCATCCCCGGATTCTCCGACGCCCTGGCCGAGCGGATCGTCGCACACCTGGTTTCCCGGGAAGGTGATCGGGGATGACCCCTTCGCCCCGGCGCCCGGCCTGCACATCTTGAGTTCGGTCCGGACCGCCGGACCCCGCCCCCCGCATCAGCTACCCGCCGACATGGTCCGCACCCGATTCGCACCGAGCCCCACCGGCCACCTCCACCTCGGGAACCTCCGGGTGGCCGTGTTCAACCATCTCTTCACCCGTCACCACGGCGGCACCTTCGTGATCCGGGTCGAGGACACGGACCAGGACCGGAACGTGGAGGGAGCGCTGGAGGGAATCCTGGCCGACCTGGCCTGGGCAGGGCTCGACTGGGACGAAGGACCCGACGTGGGTGGGGCGTTCGGGCCCTACCACCAGAGCGAACGGGCGGAGCACCATCGCGGTCGGGCCCTGGAACTGCTCCGGGCCGGAAAGGCCTACCGCTGCTTCTGTATCGAGGAGCCGGGTGTCGATCCCTGGGGTCGGAGTGCGGGGGGACCCGACGAGGCGGCGGCGGGGGGCCCACCCGCCCGCGGATGCCCTGGGGGATGCGACGCGCTGGACCCCGCGGCGGCGCGGCTCCGGGCCGAGGGGGGGGAGGCGGCCGCGGTGCGCTTTCCAGTGCCCCAGGAGAGAATCGTCGTCGAGGACGCCATTCGGGGGGAGATCGCGTTCCACGGCCGCGACATGGCCGATTTCGTGATCCTCCGGGCCGACGGTCGGGCCACCTACAACTTCGCCGTGGTCGTCGACGACGCCGACATGCGGATCACGCACGTGATCCGGGGCTCGGGACACCTGTCGAACACCCCGAAGCAGGCGATCCTCTTCGATGCGCTGGGGGCCCCTCGGCCCGTGTTCGCCCATCTCCCGATGGTCCTCGGGGCCGATCGGCGGAAGCTGTCGAAGCGCGAGGGGGCCGAGGGGGTGCGCAGGCTCAGGGAGGAAGGCTACCTGGCCGACGCGGTCGTGAACTACCTGTCTCTCCTCGGGTGGTCACCCGGCGGCGATCGCGAGGTCATGACCCGGGCCGAACTGGTGGCCGAGATGTCGCTGGAGGGCGTGGGTGCATCGGACACCATCTTCGACGACGAGAAGCTCCGGTGGGTGTCGGGGCAGCACATGGCCCGGCTCGAGCTGGACGAACTCGTCCGCCTGGTGGAGCCCTTCGTGGATCGAGACCGGTTCCCCCTTCACGGGGATGCGCTTCGGCGCTCCGTCGAGGCGATCCGGACCCGGATCCAGGTCCTCTCCGACGTGAACGAGGGGTTCGCGCTCCTCTACCCCGGGGCCGAGGTGCTGCGCCGCGGGGTCGAGGAGGCGAGGAACGAGGGGGCGGACGCCGAGGCCGTGGTCCTTGCCGTCCGCCACGCCCTGGCCCAACTCCCCTCCTGGGAGGCGGAGGCGCTGGGGCAGGCGGTCCGGGAGGCGGGGAGGCAGGCCGGCGCGAAGGGACCGGCGCTCTTCCATCCGGTCCGACTGGTCCTGTGCGGCGCACGGTCGGGTCCCGACATGGGGCTCGTGCTCGCGGCTCTGGGCCGGGATGAGGCGCTCGAACGCCTGGCCGCGATCGGAAACGGCGGGGACCGGGTTTGACGGGGGTCGAGGATCCTCGGTACGTTGTTGGGTTACCAATCGGGGGACACGAACGTCCCTCCGGAGGGCGCCCCCTTCGGTCCTGCAGGTCGAGGACGGCGGGGCGAACGCTCCGGTCCAACAGGTTGTTCGGAACGCCACAGGGAGGATAGCTGGATGAATTTCCGAGTCGGGACCGCTCTGGTCCTCGGAATCGCGGTACTCGTGGGCGGATGCGCGTCCTCGGGTGAGTCTCGTGCGCCCGAAAGTTCGATGTTCGCCTATGAGGGCGACGACCTCCCGGACTGGGTCCAGGCGCTCCCCGAGGGCACGGAGCCTCGGGACAACGATCACACGACCCAGGCTGCGCTCTTCCTGCTCCAGGCCCCGGGCTCGTCGTCGGAGGAGCAGCGGGTCGAGCGCTACAACGAGGCGCTCGGCCATGCACGGGCGGGGATCGAGGCGGATCCGGAGAACCCCCAGTCCTACTTCCAGGCCGGGGAAGCCCTCCTCGGACTCGGGCGGCTCGAAGAGGCCATGGAGATGTTCGACCGGGCCGAGGCGATCTATCCCCGGTACATCATCGAGACGATCGGCTACCGGGAGCAGGCCTGGATCGAGGAGTACAACGTGGGCGTGGAGTACATCCAGGCCGATGACGTCGAATCCGCGATCCGCCAGTTCGAGCGGGCGAACATCGCTTACCAGAACCGCCCCGAGGCCTTCCTGAACCTGGGAAGCACGTACGCCCAGGTCGGCCGTTACGAGGAGTCGGCTGAGGCCTTCCGGAAGGTGGTCGAGGTCGTCGAAGGTCCCTGGTTCGACCGCGTCGACGAGGAGACCCAGGCGTCCTGGGTTGAAATGGCCGGACCCGCCCGCACGAACCGCGCGCAGCTCCTGATTCGCCTCGAGCGCTACGAGGAGGCCGCGGAGGTCTATGCCGGGCTCATCGAGTCCGATCCGGAGAACCTCGATTACCTGACCGCTTACGCCTCGGCGCTCGTGGCCAGCGGGCAGGGCGAGTCGGCCTCGGACCTCTTCGACGAGCTCCTGAACCGCGAGGGGCTCGATGCCTCCGACTACTTCACCATCGGCGTCGGGCTCTACCAGGTCGAGGAGTTCGAGGGGGCGGCCGAGGCGTTCCGCCGGACCTTCGCCGTGGTTCCGAACCACCGGGACGCGGCCTTCAACCTGGCCCAGACACTCTACCTGATCGAGGCGTGGGAGGAGCTGGAGACGGTCACGGCCACGCTCCTCGAGATCGACGAGCTTAACGAGCTGGGATATCGCTTCCGGGCGAACGCCCTCCTCCAGCTTGGCCGCGAGGAACAGGCCATGGAGATCTACACGACGGGCGAGGAGCTCCCGATCGTGATGGAAGAGCTGGCGCTCGCGCCCTCGGGGTCCGACATCGTGCTGGTGGGGCAGCTCTCGAACTTCGGAGCCCCTGCGGGAACGCAGCTCCGGCTCGTGTTCACCTTCTACGACAACACGGGTGCCGAGATCGGCACGAACGACGCGACCGTGCGCTTCGAGGGCGAGGGAGAGGCCCGCGAGTTCCGCGTGACGATCCCCGAGGGCGCCTTCTTCGGGTACAGCTACCGGGTGGTCCGCTGACCGGAAGTCGTCCCCTTCGG
>JBJHBX010000331.1:0-3921 GCA_050485725.1 Gemmatimonadales bacterium
CGCCGAGCCCCACCATCAGCGACCCGTCGGGACGGAGCACGACGGTAGGGGCGATCGTGGAGGCCGGCCGGGATCCCGGCGTGTTGCCGAGCCGGGTCGCGTAGAGAAAGCCGAGCCCGGGCGCCACAACCCGCGCCCCCATGCTGGGTCCCAGCGACTGGGTCAGGGAAACGATCATCCCCGAGCCGTCGACCACGGTCATGTGCGTGGTGGCTTCGCGGTCCCGGGGGTCGGCGACCAGCCAGCCGGCGAACGGAGAGGGCTCCGCGAGCCGGAGAAGGGGAGGGTCCCCGGCACCGGCTGCATCACCGCCGGCTTCGGGGATCCGGAGCTCGGCGGCCCGCCTCCGGGCGTGCTCCAGCGAGGTCAGGAGACGTGCGGAGGCCGCCTCGCCCCCCGCCTCCACGTGCCCGCGTTCCTCGATGGCCTGCTCCATGACCTGCCCCACGAGGGCGGCCCAGCGAGCACCACCAAGGGGATCCCCGGGCCCGGGCCGGGGCGCGCCGCCGGGCGTGGCAGCCTCGAGGGTCTGGAGCGCCTGGATCACCGCGTGCCCCGATGCGGGCCGGAAGTTCGAGAGGATCCGGTGGCGCCTGTAGATCCCCTCTACCGGGAGCGCGGGAAGTGCCTCGTAGGCCGCGAGCTCGTCGCGGGTCACGAAGCCCCCCCGGCGCCGCATGTCGGCGTCGATGGAATCTGCGATCCAGCCGCGGTAGAAGCTCTCGACGCCGAGTTCGGCCATGGCCCGGAGAGTCCGGGCGAGCTGGGGCTGTCGAAAGTGCGTGCCTGCCTCGATCGGGGTGCCGTCGGGGTTCAGGTAGCTCTCCATGGCCGATGCCTCCGAGAAGGCCAGGAGATCGGTGGCGGCGCCTGCGAACCGCCCTGCCTCGGGGGCCGGAAGCTCGAAGCCCTCCTCCGCAAGCCGGATCGCGGGGGCCATCAGCCGGTCCATGGACCAGCTTCCATGCTCGGCGCGAAGCCTCGCAAGCGCCGCCGGGACGCCGGGGATCGCCGCCCGGTCGTACCCACCCGGGGCCACGCCTTCGCGGTAGCTCCGGGGGACCTGGTTCAGCCCGTCGATCCCCGAAACGCGGCCCTCGGCTGTGCGGATCACGATCGAGGCCCGGCCCCCGATCCCCGACATGCTGGGCTCGGTCACGGCGAGCGCCCAGGCGGCGGCCACCGCCGCGTCGGCGGCGTTCCCGCCCTCGGCCAGGACCATGGCGCCGACCTCGGTGGCCCAGACCGAGGCCGTCGAGACGGCCCCATGGTCCGACCGGATGCGCTGCACCCGGGGATCGGTGATCGGCGCGGTCTCGGCCTGGCTCCAGAGAAGACCGGCGGGTGGGCTCGGGGCCGGGGACCGCGGTCCCACCGCGAGACCGCAGGCGGCGACCCCCACGACGAGGGCGAGCCCGAGGCCGGCAGTCCGCATCCGGGGCGGGGATCGGTGGGCGCGGGCAGCAGGTCGGTGCATGAATACGGATTCATGTACGGTGCCGTGGCCCGCAGTGGGGACCGGCACGCGTTGAGGGATGGACGTTGGCGGTGCCTGCGAAAATGGTCCGTCGGGCAACCCGCACGCAACCGGCCCGCCCCGGCCGGTGGAACCGACGCCCTCCCGGTGGTCGGATGGCCGCTTACCTTTGGAGACGCCCGAACCCCGGGCGTACCGCTTCCCCCTCCGGCCCACGCACATGCCTCCCCGCCGATCGCTCCGCATCGAGCCCGCCCCCGACGCGCCGAGGCTCCCCGACCCCGCCCCGGCCCGGCTTCGCCCCCTCGACGGCCACGGCCTCCTGACCGGGGGAGGACTCGTGGTGGCGGTCTCGAGCGAACGGGGACTCGTGGGGGTATGGGAGGGAGACCAGCCCCTCCCGCTTCCGGAGGGGCTCGCGCAGCCCGCGGGGACCGACGCCCGCATCGGGCCCGGATACTGGTTCCGCGCCCTCTCGGGGGGAGGCGAGGAACGGGGAATCGTGGTTGACCCCTTCCCGGTGGTCGTGATCCAGCACACCGGGGTCGGTGGGGGCACCGGCCCGCGGACGCATCTCGTCGTCCCCCACGACCTCGACCCCGACACCTGCCGTCGACTTGTTCCCCAGCTCGCCGCCCACGCCCTCAGGCGGCAGGACCGCGGCGCCGTCGACGCAGGCTTCGCCCTCTCGATCGACCCTGGCGAAGGGGGCTGGGATCCCGGACTCGACCGGCGGATCACCGAGGCCCTGGCGGTCCTCGACGACGCGCCCCTCTCCGATCCGACGGACCCGGGGCCCGGCGAGCCGGAAGGCCGCCCCCGCCCCCCGGTCCTCGTCGCGGGGACCGATGGAGCCGGCCCGCTCCCGGTCGTGGGGGTGCAGCGGGTCGAGATCGCCCTCGGCGCGCTCGCCGCGGGGCGCTGGTCGCTTGCGCGGGCCCTCGTCGACACCACGCTCTCCGACCGGGAGTTTCCGGACGCGGCCCGGCTCTTTCTCGCGACGCGCTGGGCGCTCTGGACCGGCGAGATCTCGCGGCTGCGCCCCCACCTGGGTTCCCTCGACGAGGCCGCGCATCGCTTCGCGAATCCGCCTGGCGCACCGGGGACACGCGGCCCCGACGCCCTCGGCGTGGCAGGCCTTCCCGCGGCGTTCCCGGCGGCCCCCACCCTCCTCTCGGGGTTCGCCGACGCGGTGGAGCCCCTCGGGCACCGCGGTTGGACGGACGAGCTGCGGACCCTGGCCACCCAGGTCGGGAGCCGCCGGGCCGCAGGGTCCGCCCCCGACACGCCGGGCGCGGCCGGGGAACGCACACCCCGTGGCCTGCGGCTGCCGGTCCTGGGGCAGGGCGGCGGGGAGGCGACCCCGGGTCCGGGCCCCCGGCCGGCGGAACCGACCCTCCCCCCCGCCTGGGCCTTTGCATCCCCCCACCACCCCTCGGTGGCCCACCGTCGTACCCTGCATGCCGCCCGCCTCCTGCGAAGCGCGGTCGAGGGGCTTGTCGGGGCACGCCCCGACGCGAGCTACGGGAGGATCGCGCTGGCCCCCGACCTCCTGGCGCTGGCGCGCGCCGCCGCCCCCACCGCGCCGGATCGAGGCCTCACCCAGGGGCGTCCGGATGGGCCCACGCGCCTCTCGGTCCATGGGCTTCGCCTGGCCGATGCCCGCCTCGACCTCGACTGTCGCGTCGCCGACGGGCTCGGTACCTTGCGCGTTTCCCAGGTCGGCGGTCGCGTTCCGGTGAACGTGGTGTTCGAGCCCCGCATGCCCCTTCCGGGGGTGCGCGGCGTTCGTCTCGGCAGCGAGCCCGCCGACGTGGAAATCGAAGAGCTGGAGGGAGGGGTTCGCCTTCGCTTCCAGTTCCCCCTGGACCCGGAACGGAGAGTCAGCGTTGACGGAACGGCGTGAACCCCGGCCCGATTCCCGCCTCGAGCGGGCGGTTTCGAAGGATGCGCACGAGGTGGAGCGGAGGGGGGAACGGCTGATCGATCCCGACCACGACGCCCCCGCCCAGCCCGGACCCGTCGGAGAGCGGCGCCCGGGGCGGCCCGGCGGCCCGCGCACCCCGGCCCCATCACCCCCGCCCTCGCCGGAAGACGACCCGGGCTCCGGCACCCCCGCCTGGCGGAAGTGGGCCCCCTTCGTGCTGACGGGGCTCGCGATCCTCGTGGCGTGGACCCTGACGCCCGAGCTCACGACCCCGGTGGCCGAGGGAGGGCACTACGGCTTCACCTCGCTCCTTCCGGCGCTGACGACCCTGATCCTGGTCTTCTTCACCCGCGACGTGGTGAGCTCGCTCTTCCTGGGCATCGTCGTGGCCGGCTTCGTGGTCGCGAACGTGAACATCATCCAGGCCTTCCTGATCCCGTCGATCGGGTCGAGCTCCTTCGCGGTGATCCTCCTCGTGTACCTGTGGGCGCTGGGGGGGCTCATCGGGATCTGGACC
>JBJHBX010000332.1:0-3894 GCA_050485725.1 Gemmatimonadales bacterium
TTCCATCGGCCCCCACGCTGCGACACGCTTCGCATCACGCGACTCCCCGGGGGGGCCGGTTCCAACGGAGGGGCCCTTGGCCGCCGCACCGCATCTCGCGTTCGAACGGGACATGGTCGAGCTGCAGGAGCAGATCCAGAAGCTCCTGGAGCTCGCAGAGAAGAAGGGGATCGACGTTTCCGGAGAGCTCGGCGAGCTCCGGGGCAAGCTCCAGGCCCTCCGCGAGGAGACCTACCGCAACCTGACGCCGATCGAGCAGGTCCAGGTGGCGCGGCATCCACGCCGGCCCTACACGCTGGACTACGTGGAGCGGATCTTCACCGACTGGATGGAGCTCCACGGCGACCGGGCCTTCCGCGACGACGCCGCCATCGTCGGCGGCTGGGCGCGGCTCGAAGGCGAGCCCGTCATGGTCATCGGCCACCAGAAGGGCCGCGACATGAAGGAGAACCTGCACCGGAACTTCGGGATGCCCCACCCCGAGGGGTACCGGAAGGCGCTCCGCCTCATGCGCATGGCCGAGAAGTTCCGGCGGCCGGTGGTGACCTTCATCGACACGCCCGGAGCCTATCCGGGGCTCGGCGCCGAGAAGCGCGGGCAGGCCGAGGCCATCGCCATGAACCTGCGCGAGATGGCGCGCCTGCGGGTGCCCCTGGTCTCGGTGGTGATCGGCGAGGGTGGGTCGGGTGGCGCGCTGGCGCTGGGAGTGACCGACCGGATCCTGATGCTCGAGCACGCCGTGTACTCGGTGATCTCGCCCGAGGGATGCGCTGCGATCCTGTGGCGCTCGGCGGAGCACCGCGACAAGGCCGCGAAGGCGCTCAAGCTGACCTCGCGGGACCTGCACGAGCTGGGCGTCTGCGACGAGGTGATCACGGAGCCGGCGGGGGGCGCCCATGCCGACTGGGACGCCACGGCGGCCTCCATGTCGGAAGCGATCCGGCGCCACCTGGGCACACTCTCGGCCCTCGCGGCGGACGATCGCCGGAAGGCGCGGTGGGCCAAGTACGAGGCGCTCGGGGAGTGGAGCGAGGCCTCGTCCGACACCCCCGCCCCAAACTGACGGGGAGCGGAGACCGCGCCGTGGGCACCTTCGCCGAGGTGGCGTTCAAGGGAACCCGGAAGGGCTACTTCGTCGTGGAGTCTGCCAGGGCCACGGAGCTTCACCCCGGTACGCACGTCGTGGTGGAGGCCGACCGGGGCGAGGATCTCGGAACGCTGACGGCGCTGGGCTCCGTGGCGGAGCGGAAGTGCTCCTCGTCGGGTGGCTGCTCGACGCCGGTCCCCGAGCTCCGGCTGCTTCGGCCCGCCCGCCCCGAGGAGCTGACCACCCTCGCCGCCCTCCGGCGCGACGAGGAGCGTGTCCGCACCGAGACGCGGCGCAAGGTGCAGGAGCACGGCCTCAAGATGAAGGTCACCGAGGCCGAGTGGCAGTTCGACCGGAACAAGCTCCTGATCTACTTCACCGCCGAGCGGCGGGTGGACTTCCGGGAGCTGGTCCGGGACCTCGCGCGGTCGTTCCGCACCCGCATCGAGCTTCGGCAGATCGGGGTTCGCGACGAGTCGGCGCTCCTGGGCGGTGTCGGGCGCTGCGGACGCGAGCTCTGCTGCTCCACCTGGCTTCCCGAGCTCAAGCCCGTCTCGCTCCAGCTTGCCAAGGACCAGAACCTGTCGCTCAACCCCGCGCAGATCTCGGGGTGCTGCGGTCGGCTCATGTGCTGCCTGATCTACGAGCACGACACCTACGTGCAGGCACGCCGCCGCTTTCCCCGCGAGGGCCGGGCTCTGCGCACCGGCAAGGGCGAGGAGCGGGTCGTCGCCATCGACATCTGGGGCGACCGGGTCACCCTTCGCGCCGCCGACGGCGAACGTCGCACCCTCCCCCTGGCCGAACTCAAGGAAGAGGTGCAGGCCAACTCCCGTCCTCCAGGAAAGAAGGAGCCCGAGGCGTGACCGCCGAGCCCCGCCGGGTCTACCTGACCACCCCCATCTACTACGCCTCCGGCGAGCCCCACATCGGCCACGCTTACACCACCTTCCTGGCCGACGCGCTGGCCCGCTACCACCGGCAGGCGGGAAGCGAGGTCCTCTTCCTGACCGGCACCGACGAGCACGGCCAGAAGATCCAGGAAGAGGCCACGCGCAGGGGCATGACTCCCCAGGAGCTCTGCGACGCCATGGCCGAGCGCTTCCGCGAGGCGTGGCGCGAGCTGGACATTTCCCACGACCGCTTCATCCGCACCACCGAGGAGGAGCACAAGGCGGTGGTCCAGGCCTTCGTGCAGCGGCTCCACGACCGGGGGTACATCTACGCCGCCGAGTACGAGGGGTGGTACTCGGTGCACGAGGAGCGCTTCTACACCGAGAAGGAGCTGGGACCGGGACACACCGACCCCGTGGCCGGGAGGCCCGTGGAGCGCATCCGCGAGAAGAACTGGTTCTTCCGGATGAGCGCCTTCCAGGAGGCGCTGGTGCGCCACATCGAGGAGAACCCCGGCTGGATCCACCCGGATTCGCGCCGGAACGAGGTGCTGGGGTTCCTGCAGAAGCCGCTCGAGGACCTCTCGATCTCGCGACCCGTGTCGCGGCTCTCCTGGGGAATCCCCCTTCCCTTCGATGACGCGCACGTGACCTACGTCTGGGTCGACGCGCTGATCAACTACCTGACCGCCTCGGGCGCGATCCACCCCGACCGGGAGCCGGGCGCGCAGGGCTTCGACGAGGGCGGGGCCGACGGCCGGGTCGGGGGGTCGTGGTGGCCCGCCGATCTGCACCTGATCGGGAAGGACATCCTGACCACGCACGCCGTCTACTGGCCGACGCTGCTGATGGCGGCGGGGCTTCCCCTTCCCCGCCGCATCCTGGCCCACGGCTGGTGGGTCGTGGGCGAAACGAAGATGTCCAAGTCGCTCGGCAACGTCGTGAACCCCATGGAGCTCGGAGCGCGCTTCGGCTCCGACGCCCTCCGCTGGTTCCTGCTCCGCGAGATGCCCACGGGGCAGGATGCCTCGTACACGCCGGAACGCTTCCTCGCGCGCTACGACGAGCTCTCCAACACCCTCGGGAACCTGGTTTCGCGCACCCTTTCCATGATCGGGAAGTACCGCGACGGTGGGATCCCCCACGGGGAGGACGGCGGCATGTCGGAGGCGATCGGGGCCACGATCCGGGCCTACCACGAGGCGATGCGGGGACTCCGGGTGAACGAGGCGCTGGGGCACGCCATGGAGCTGGCCCGCGATGCGAACGGCTACGTCGAGACCCGGGAGCCCTGGGCACAGGCGAAGGACCCTGCGCGGGCGGCGGAGCTCGACGAGACCCTCGCCTCGCTTGCGCGGGTGCTCGTGGTGCTCTCGGCGCTTCTCCTTCCGGTGATGCCCGCGCGGATGTCGGAGCTCTCGGCGCGCCTCGGCCTGGCGGGCGTGCCGACCCTCGATGGGGCCCTGGGGATCCCGCTGGGGGGGATCGGAGTAACCAAGGGGCTTCCGCTCTTCCCGCGGGCGGAAACCGGGGGCTGAGGCGACGCCTCGGACCTTCCAGAAAGGTTGACACGCACACCCGGAGCCCGGTAGCTTCACCGGCTCTCTGGTCCGGCCCGGCCCTCTGCCGGGGCCCGGAAACACAGCACGGAAACTTCATGACCCGAAAGAAGTGGCAGCTCCTCCTCGTGTCCGACGAGCGGGAGACGCTCAGAACCTTCACCTTCGGGGCCCGATCCCTTCGCCTCCTGGTCGGCGGCGCGGGATTCTGCGGGCTTGCCCTCGTGGTCCTCGCCGGCGCCTTCGCCGTCCGGGGTCATCCGGCGTACAAGGCAGCGCAGCTCGAACGCCAGAACACGCTGCTCGCCGCCGAGCTCGAGTCGCTCCGTGATCGCGTGACCGGGCTCCAGGGCGT
>JBJHBX010000333.1:0-3890 GCA_050485725.1 Gemmatimonadales bacterium
CAGCTCCTTCGCATCGAGGAGGCGCTGGGTTCCCGCGCCCGGTACCCGGGAAGGTCACTCTTCGGGCGCCGAATGGCGTCCCGGCACCCCAATCCGGACCAGGACAGGCACAGGTGAGACGGATCCTCTTCCCGGTGGTTCTCCTGGTTGCGGGGTACTATGCCGTCTTCGGGGGCGAGTACGGCATGGGAGACGTCCGGAGGGCCCATCTCGAGGCGGACCGGGCCCGCGCCGAACTGGAGGTGCTCGAGGCCGAGCGGGCGCGACTGGAAGCCCGCGTCGACGCGCTCGAGCACGATCCCCGGACCCTCGAGGTCCTGGCTCGCGAGACCTTCGGACTCATCCGTCCGGGCGAGGTTCTCTACCGCTTCGCGGACGGGGGTTCGGGAGCCGTGGACGAGGTTGACACCGGCTCCCGCGACCGGTAGGATTCGGGTTCTCCAAGCCGGAGTAGCTCAGTCGGTTAGAGCAGCGGAATCATAATCCGCGTGTCGGGGGTTCGAGTCCCTCCTCCGGCATCCCAGTTCGTCATGCCGGGAGCCCTGCTCCCGTCGAAGGGCCCCCCGGACGCGACACGGCCAGGGGGCCCTCCGTTCATGCCCGTGGACCCCAACCGGGACCCCGGGGCGGCGCGCGTCGTCCCGTCGGGACCCAGCAGGCCATCGAGATGAGCCGAGCCGATGCCATCGCCCAGCTGCTGGAGGAGCGCCGCGAGCGCCTGATCACCTCGACCGGGCGGCCCCTGCGCATCCCCGAATCCGACACGCGGGTGCCGCTGACCCCCGATCGTCGCCGTCACCTGTTCGAGGAGGCGGTGGAGCTCTACTGGAACGACCTGGAGTGGGAGAACGTCACCGAGGAGGAGCGGATGGAGGGCGGTCCCCTTCCGGAGCTCACCTTCCCCGGATTCCTCGCATATGTCCGGGGGCTCCTCCTGACCTTGGTACAGCCCGACTCCCTCGCCCCGGCCTCGCCCCGCCCCGAGGTCGTGGAGGACCTGATGGTCTTCCTGGCCGGAAGGCTCGTGGACCTGGAGGAGGAAGTGCGCGAGGCGGGTGGCGGGGAGGGGGACGAAGCGGCGCTCGAGTACCGCATGACCGACGGCCTCCTGGACCGGGTCCTGATGACCTTCCACGGGATCCAGCCGGAGGATGCGGGGATCCTGGAAGACGGTTGAAGCGCCGGCCCGGCCACCCGTACCTCGCGGGTGCGCCCCTCTTCTTCGCGCACCGGGGTGGCGCGGCGCTGGCCCCCGAGAACACGATGGAGGCCTTCCTCCAGGCGGTGGAGCGGTTCGGGGTCGATGTCCTCGAGACCGACGTGCACCTGACCCGGGACGGGGTCCTGGTGGCGATCCACGATCCCACGGTAGACCGCACCACCGACGGCACGGGCCGGGTGTCGGAGATGACGTGGGACGAGCTGCGCGAGCTTGACGCCGGGTACCGCTTCACCGACATCGAGGGCAACCACGCCTTCCGGGGCCGGGGGGTGCGCGTCCCTCGGTTCGAGGCGCTGCTCGATGCCCTCCCGGGGGTGCGAATCAATGTCGATGCGAAGGATCCGGCGGCGGCCCGTCCCCTCATCGAGCTTCTGCATCGGCGGGGAGAGGAGCACCGGGTGCTGGTGGCGTCGGAGTTCGACGAGACCCGGGCCCAGCGCCTCGGCTACCGGGGTCCGGGATCGGCCTCGCGCCGCCAGATCACGCGGTTCTACCTGCTTTCGCGCCTTCCGTTCGACCTGCCGTGGACGCCCGAGGTAGACGCCTTCCAGATCCCCTGGTTCTGGGAAGGGCGGCAGGTCACCACCGAGCCGTTCATCCGGCGTGCCCAGCGGAGGAACATCCCCGTCCATGTCTGGACCGTGGATGATCCCGTGGTGATGCGCACGCTCCTGGGCTGGGGCGTCGACGGGATCCAGACCGACCGGCTCGACCTGCTGGCCCGGGTCCTCCACGAGGAGAGGGGCCGGCCGCTCCCCCCCGGCGCCCGGTGACCCGGACGGGGGCGGACAGGTCGGCGCTGCCCCGGCAGGTGGCGTCCGCGCTTTCCGCCCTGTGCGCCCACCACGACCCGGGGGTTTCGCAGCCTTCCCCGTCGGAGGTCGGCGGCGCACGCACGGCGGAAGGCGGGCCCTTCCTCGTCGCCCTCTCGGGCGGACGCGACTCGCTGGTCCTGCTCCACCTTCTCCGTTTCGGGGCCGGTGGCGGGCCACTCGTGCCGAAGCGGGGGATCGCGGCCCTTCACGTGGACCACGGCATGCGCACGGGGAGTCGGGAGGATGCCGCATGGGTCCGGGGCGTCTGCCGCGCCTGGCAGGTGCCCCTGGCGACGGTCCGGCTCGATTCACCCCCCCGGTCCGAGGGGAGGGCCCGGGCACTCCGGTACGAGGCGATCCTCGGTGCGGCGCGGGAAGCCGGCGCCGCGACGGTCCTCGTGGCCCACCATGCCGGGGACCAGGCCGAGACGGTGCTCTTCCGCATCCTGAGGGGCACCGGCCCCCGGGGGCTTGCGGGCATCCCCGCCGCGAGATCCCTCGGTCCACCGGGGTCGGGGGTGCGCCTCGTGCGTCCCCTGCTCGGCATCGACCCCTCCGCGCTCGCGGCATGGGCGAAAGGCCACGGGCTCCGACCCCGCGAGGACCCGACGAACCGGGATCTCCGGCACGAACGGAACCGCCTGCGCCACGAGGTGCTCCCCGCGCTCGAGGCCGCGTCGCCGGGAACCGCCGGTGTCCTGCTTCGCCTGTCCGCCGAGGCCCGGAGGCGGGAGAGGGTCCTCGAGGAGATCCTCGAAGGGATCCTGGACCGGGTCCTCCTCGAACCCTTGGTTCCGGGGAGAAGCGGTTGGCTCCCCCGCGTGCCCGTGCTGGTTGCACGCCCCACGCTCCTCGCCTATGCTGACCCGCTTCTCTCCGAGTTCGTGCGCTTCCTGGCGCGAAGGGGCGGAGTCCGGGTGTCGCGGCGGGGGGTGGCGCTCACCCTCGGCTTCCTGCGCAGTGCCGGGAGCGGGCGCTCCGTGACCCCGGCGCCGGGGTTCCGCGTTGCCCGCGACTTTGACCGCTTCGCCGTATCCTTCGGAGAGGGGCACCGGGAAGAGGCCTCCCCCCGAGTCGGCATGGGGGATGCGGGCGCCGTGCTTCGCATCGCCGGAACGGCGAAAGCGGGAGACGGGGAGGTGCGGACGGCCGGGGGCGGGATCTGGCGGGTGCGCTGGCAGGCGCAGGCTCCCGGCGGATCCGGGGCGCGGGGGCACTGGACCGCACGGTTCCCGTTGGAGCGACTCCGTTTTCCGCTGACGGTCCGCGGGCGAAGGGAAGGCGACCGGGTCCGCGTCTCGCTCGAGGGCGGCACGGGCCCGGGTTCACGTGCGCTCAAGAAACTTCTGGGAGAGCGGAGGGTCTCCCGGGAGGCGCGGGAGAAGCTTCCCCTTCTCCTGGATGCGGATGGGCTGGTGATCTGGATTCCCGGTGTGTGGCGGAGCCGTTCCGCCGAGCCCGGTGAGGGCGTGTCAACCTGGACTGTCGGAGTGACCGATGCGCGAGGCGACGAACACGAGCACGGCTGAGGGAATGGCCCGGAGACTGGGGGCGGAGAGCTTCCGGCGGGTGGTCTTCTCCGAGGCGGACCTCGCCGAGCGGACGCGGGCCATGGGTGCCGAGATCACCGCGCACTACCCCCCGGGCGAGAAGCTGCTGGTGTTGGGCCTCCTGAAGGGCTCGTTTATATTCCTCGCGGACCTGGTGCGGACGATCCAGCTTCCGCTCCAGGTCGATTTCCTCGTGGCGTCGAGCTACGGGGATGACACCGTGACCTCGGGCGAGGTGAGGCTCCTCTACGATCCGGACACCTCGTTCGAGGGGCGGCACCTGCTCATCGTGGAGGACATCAT
>JBJHBX010000334.1:0-3889 GCA_050485725.1 Gemmatimonadales bacterium
GGAAGGCGCGGAGACCCCCCCCTCCCCCGCCAGGCGAAATCTCCGTGCCGGAGGCTGGGACCGGGTTCCAGCCCTCGCCGAACCCCCACCCACGCCCCGCCGACAGGATTCCCCACGCCGCCAGCAGGGTCACGAGGAGAACGAAGGCGCCCAGGCAGCCGAAGGCTACCCGGAAGACCACGGCCCCCGGCGCCGTCGGGGATCCCGAGCCCGGGCGCTCCGGATCCGCTCCGGGCGTCCCCCGCCCTTCCCCCGATGATCCCGAACCGACCGAGGGGAAGGCGATCCGGACCAGGAGGAGCGCGGCGAGCAGCCCAAGCAGGATGCCGCCGGCCTGGGTCAGGAGTGCCACCAGCACGGTGTCGACCAGGATTGCGGCGATCCGGCGGTGGTGGGACGCGAGCGGAATCCCGAGCAGCGACGGGTGGACCTCGAAGGCGTCGGGGGTGACGATGTGCCGCGGATCCGGCGGCTTCGAGCCCCTTCCCGGAAGACCGAGGGCGGCCCGGCGGCGTGGATCCAGCGGCTCCCTCATCGGTGCCGGATTCGGCTCAGCGGCGGCGCAGCAGCCCCGCCAGGAGGAGCCCCGCCGCGGTGCCGATGAGCGCCGCCGCGGCGAGCTGCCGCAGCTCCGGTACACCGGCGGCGGCGGCCCCCGGCGTCCAGTGGACCGGCGCAGGCGAATCGGGGGCATCGGGCCCGCCCCCCCCGGAAAGGGCGTCCGGCTCGGCGGGGGAAAGACCCTCGACCGGCCCCTCGAAGCCGCACGCGTCGCATCCCCCCTCTCCTCGGCTCCTCGCGGTGCGATGGGGGAATCCCAGCGCGGCGCCGCAATCGGGGCAGGCGGCCTCGGCGTCGAAGGGGAGGAGGAGGTCGTAGAGCCGACCCTTCGAGATCCCCATGGCGTCGGCGATCCCGTTCACGCTCTCCTCGGACTCCCAGTATCGACGGTTCGCCTCGACCTGCTCGGTGGGAAGATCGATTCCGGGGCGGAACTTCCGGGCGGACATGGGGCCTCCTTGCGGATCCATTGACCGGGACGGGGGGTTTGGGGAACATAGCAGGCCCTCGCCGCACGGGCGAGGCAATCCGCAACCGTGGAAGAGGAGGGATGGCTTGAGGATTCCCGCGCCGCACGGGGCGATCGAGGCGCACCTGCGTCCCGCGTCGGGGACCGCCGTGGGTGCCGCGGTCGTCTGCCATCCGCACCCGCAGCACGGGGGCACGATGCACACGAAGGCGGTCTTCCGGACCGCGCAGGCGCTGAACGACGCGGGCTTCCACGCCCTCCGCTTCAACTTCCGGGGGGTCGGACTGAGCACCGGGAGCTACGGGGGCGGCGAGGGGGAGCTGGACGACGTCCGGGCGGCGCTCGAGTGGCTGGGAGCGGAGTACCCCGACCTGCCGCTCGCGCTCGGGGGCTTCTCGTTCGGGTCCGTGGTCGGCCTGCGGGCCGGGTACGCCGATCCGAGGGTGCGTGCCTTCGTGGCGCTGGGGCTCCCGGTCCGGAAGTGGGATCTCGATGACCTGGCCGACCCTGGGCCCCGGGGCGAGCGTCCCCTGCTCCTGGTGCAGGGAGAGGAAGACGAGTTCGGCACCGGCGAAGAGGTGGCGCGGTTCGCGGAGCGGATGGGCCCCGGCGTGGAGCTGGTCCGGATTCCCGGGTCCGACCACTACTTCCACGGGCACTTCGATGCGCTCCGGGCGGCCATCACGGGCTGGTTTTCGGAGGGGGCCGGGCGGGCGCCCTTCGAGGCGGAATCGGGCCGGACGTCGTCGGGAGCCTCGTCGTGAGGCCCCGCGACCGCATCCTCGCGAGCCTCGAAGGCGTCTTCCGCGAGGCCTGGGAGCGGGCCGAGGGGCAGGGCGATGCCGAGGCCATGGCCAGGATCGACTTCGAGTACCAGTGCGAGCAGCTCCGCATGGAGGTGCTGCTGGACATCCGGGAGCTGCTGGTGCCCGCAGAGGGGCCGGGCGAGGGGGGTGCCGCGTCCCTCCTCGAACGGGCCGAAGCGCTTCGCCGCATTACCCGGCTCCGATGACGATGCCCGGACCACCGGGCGCAGGGGAAGGGGGTGCGGCCGCCGGCGCCGGAGACCCCTCCCGACCACGAGGAGAACGATGAAGATCTACACGCGTACCGGCGACGAGGGCGAGACGGGGCTCTTCGGCGGGGGCCGGGTCTCGAAGACCCATCCCCGGGTCGAGGCCTACGGCACCGTCGACGAGCTGAACGCCCACCTGGGTCGGGTCGTGGCGATCGTGGCCGACCCTGGGGTGAAGGGACGCCTCGAGACGATCCAGCACGACCTCTTCGCGCTCGGAGCGATTCTCGCGTCGCCCCCCAGCGGGAGCGGGGCGCGGAACCCCCACGTTCCGCCTCTTCCCGGGCACCGGATCGACGAGATGGAGGGGTGGATGGACGCGGCGGAGCAGGAGCTCCCGCCCCTCCGGGCCTTCATCGTGCCTGGCGGAACCCAGGGGGGTGCGGAGCTGCACGTGGCGCGCACCGTCTGCCGCCGCGCCGAGCGGCGCGTGGTCGAGATGGCCGAGGCCGAGGCCGACATCCCCGACCCCGACACGGACGACCTGGTTCGCTACCTGAACCGGCTCTCGGACCTCCTCTTCGTGCTGGCCCGTCTCGAGAACCACCGGGCCGGCTCCGGCGACGTGCAGTGGCGAAAGGACGCGGCTCCCGCCGGCAGCGAGACCTCCCCCGGAGAGGGCGGGTGATCCACCGGCGCTGGCACCACGCACTCCCCGACGGGACGCTCCTCCGGGCCGACGTGCGTCTTCCCGAGGGGGGTGCCCCGCGGGCCGCCGTGGTGCTCGTGCACGGCTTCAAGGGGTTCAGGGACTGGGGGTTCTTCCCCTGGGTCGCGGAGCGCCTCGTGGAGCGGGGGTTCGCCGCCATCTCTCCCGATTTCTCGCTGAACGGCATCGGGTCCGAGCCCGGGGTCTTCACCGAGCTCGAGGCCTTTGCCCGCAACACCCTGTCGCGCGAGATCGGCGAGCTCAGGACCGTGCTCGACGCGCTGTCGGGGGGTGACATCCTGCCGGTGCCGCCGGAGCGGGTGGGGCTCCTGGCGCACTCGCGCGGCGGGGGCGATGCGGTGATCGTGGCTTCCGACGGCCAGGTCGACGCCCTCGTCACATGGGGCGCGGTGGCGGACTTCGATCGCTGGAGCGACGAGCTGAAGGAGACCTGGCGCCGGGAGGGCCGCATCCACGTGCTGAACGGGCGGACCGGCCAGCAGATGCCCCTCGACCGGACCCTCCTCGAGGACTTGGAAGAGAATCGCGCCGCCCTCGACGTGGAGGCGGCGGCGGCGCGGGTCCGGTGCCCGTGGCTGATCGTGCACGGGCTCGACGATGCCACCGTCGCCCCGGAGGATGCGAGGCGACTGGCCCGGGCGAACCCGCAGGCCCGGCTCCGCCTGGTGGAAGGGGGCGGGCACACCTTCGGCGCCGTGCACCCCTTCGAAGGGGCCCCGGGTCCGCTCAGGGAGGCGGTGCGGTTCTCGATCGATCACCTGGAGCAGGCCCTGCTGGCCCCCGTCTTCCAGGGCTGCTGAGGGGCCGATGCCGGGTGAGGCGGAACGCGCACCGGACTCCGGGTCCCCCCCTCCGGGGCCGCCCCCCGGCGCGCGGTGGGGCCGAATGTCGGCGCGTCTCGAGCGGGCTCTCGGGAACGCGGGCCTCGACACCGGGGATCTGGAGGCCGTTCTCCTTGCCCACGACCGGGCGGGCGCTTTCCGGGCCCTCCACCTGCCTCCCGACGAGGACGACCCGCGCTGGCTTCATCCGGGGCGGAACGTGCTGGTTCTTCTCGAGGATGCGGGGGTGGCGGATCCGGCCTGGCTTGTCCGGGTCGCGGGACTCGACCAGG
>JBJHBX010000335.1:0-3889 GCA_050485725.1 Gemmatimonadales bacterium
TCCGCCAGAGCATCGGGATGGATTCGTGCTACCACCCGAGTCGGGTTGGCAGGTCCCTGAGGGAGTCCTCAAGCGGGAGGGGCTGCACCGCTCCCGATTCGAGTTCCTGGTCCCTTCGACGGACCTCTTCGATCCATGCAAGGTCCACCTCTGCATCGTCATCCAGGCTTGCGATGAGCCGCTCGGCAAGGCGGGCTCGCTCGGAGGCCGGAAGCCTCAGGAGTTCTCGTTCGATCTGTTCGGTAGAAATCTGCGTGCTCCAGCGCAATGAACTCCCCTGAACCGTAGCTTCCTACCCGTGGATCGGCAAACAGGATGAACTGGCACCATGGGGACCCGGAAGGTGCCGGCTCCGAGGGCTCACCTGCCTGCCAGCAGCCCCCCCCTCAGACCCCCTTTCGCTCGGCGCCCCAGATGTGCTTGTGGAGCTGCGTCTGCATCCGCACCGGGAGCCGGCTTTCGAGAATCCACGAGGCGAAGGCCTCGAGTTCGGGGCCGGCTTCGCCCCACACCGGCGAGACAAGGAGGGCGCGGAGCGTGCCCTGGCGCACCCGGTCGTCGAGTCCGTGCTCGCGGATCGTGGCGGCGGCCCAGTCCCAGTCGGCGCGGTCGGCGATCACGAACTTGATCTCGTCGCCGGCGTCCAGGTGCGCCAGGTTCTCCCAGCGGTTCCGGTGAGACTCGCCCGACCCGGGGCACTTGAGATCCATGATCACGTGCACCGCGGGGTCCAGGGGCGAAACGTCTTCCGAGCCCGAGGTCTCGACGAGCACCGTGTAGCCCTCGGCGACCAGCCGGTCCGCGAGGGTGAAGGCGTTCCTGTGCGCCAGCGGCTCGCCCCCGGTGATCTCGACCACCGGGCACCCGAAGGCCTGCACCTGCTCCACGATCTCGTCGAGCGTCATGCGCGTGCCGCCCTGGAAGGCATAGGCGGTGTCGCACCAGGTGCATCGGAGCGGGCATCCGGTAATGCGCACGAAGGTGCAGGGGACCCCGGCCCAGGTGGACTCGCCCTGGATCGAGTGGAAGATCTCGGTAATGCGCAGGAAGGGCTCGGGTGCAGCGTCACGGCGCGCCCCTTCGTTCGGTGCGGCACTGCGCGGCGCCCCGCTCACCCCTGCCTCCGGTCGGGCTCGGGCCAGAGGAAGCCCAGGGGCGACTCCTTCACCACGCTTCCGGCCATGAAAAGGACGTTCTCGGGGCGTTCGGCCAGGCGCCGCATCAGGTAGGGGTACCACTTCTCGCCGAAGGGAATGTAGACCCGCACGTTGTACCCCTCGGCCACGAGCGCCTGCTGCAGGTCGCGACGGACCCCGTAGAGCATCTGGAACTCGTAGTCGGACTGCGAGATACCCGACTGCGACGCAAAGGCCTTCGCGGCATCGATGATCTGCTCGTCGTGGGTCGCGATGCCCGGGTAGTGCCCGTCGGCCATGAGCCACTTCATGCACTCGATGAAGTTCTCGCGGATGCGGACCGGGTCGTGCCAGGCCACCGAGGCGGACTCGGCATAGGCGCCCTTGCAGATGCGAACCCGGGCGCCAAGCTCGATCATGCGGCGCACATCGCCCGCCGTGCGATGAAGGTAGGCCTGGAGCACCACGCCCACGTCCCGCCATCCGTCGGACCAGAGCTTCTCGAAGGCATCGAGGGTGCGCTGGGTGTAGGCCGACGATTCCATGTCGAAGCGGAGGAAGCAGCCGGACGCGCGCGCGGCTTCGAGCACGCGCCCCAGGTTCTGCGCCAGGAAGGGCTCAGAGATGTCCTGCCCCATCTGGGTGAACTTGAGCGAGGCGTTTCCGTCGACCCCCTCGGCGGCCATGCGGCCGATGAGCACCACGTAGGTGTCGGCGGCAGCGCGCGCCTGTGCCTCGGATTCGACGGCCTCGCCCAGGTAGTTCGCGGTGACCCGGAGCCCCTGCGCGTTCGCCTCGCGCGCGGCCGCGACCAGGTCCTCGACGCGTTCCCCGGGCACGAAGCGGCGGCTCACCGAGCGGGTGACGGGGGTGCCGGTCAGCACCCTGCGGGCGCTATCGGAGCCCGCCAGATACAGAAGTCCGCGGCGGAGCATGGGTCAGGCCTCGTCGTCGCCTTCCGGCTCCGCCTGCACCCGGTCGAGGGTCCGGTCCAGCAGTTCACGCACGTGAACCAGCGGAAGCTCGCCCAGGGCGCGAAGGACGTCCTCGCGGGAGCGGCCCCTCAGGAGCGTCTCGGTCTCGACGTGGCCCACCACGCCGAGCCCCGTGTGCGCCCACCGCGGAAAGACCAGGTACCCGTCCCACGGCGCCCTCAGGTCGGCGGTACGTTCGGCCTCGGGCGACACGGTGTAGGGCTCGCCGTCGGCCCCCTCGAAGGCGGGCGGGCGGTTGTGCTCGCGGAAGTATCCACCGAGGGTGGCATCGGGAGATGCGTGGATGTCACCGTTGGTGGACCCGAAGTCCGGGTCGCGGGGGGCCGCGCGGTCGTCGCTCATGTTCGAAAGATACCGAAACCGCGACGCCGGATCGACCGGCGGCCCCCCGCCCCCCGGCGGAGGTCAGCTCAGCAGGTGCATGACCCGGCGAAGCTGCGCCGTGGCCTCGAGGGACCGGGCGAGCGAGGTCCGGAAGTCGCCCTGGTCGAGGGCCGCCCGGGCCTCGCCCACGAGGGCGGTGGCCGACACGAGAAGGGCCCGAACCCCCGCCGGCGGGTTGGGTCCGGCGAGTTCGGTGGCCCGGTCGAGGAGCGACTTCGCCGTCTCGAGGGCCGCGAGGGCGCGGGCTTCGAGCCCGTCGCCGCCTCCGGGCGCCGAGGACCACGCAATGACGCGCCGCGACAGGGCGCCCGACGCATGCGCGGCGCGGATCGCCTCGCGGTAGTCCCTGGCCTCGAAGGCGCTCACCGCCTGCCCCAGCAGGGTGCGGGCGTCGTCCAGGGCCTCCTGCACGTTGGGCGGAGGCGCGCCTCCGGCCGCCTCGTTCGCCCGCTCGAGGAGCGCCGTGGCCTGCTCGATGGCCGCCTCGGCGCGCTCGGCCAGCATGTCGTTCGGGAGTCCGCCCGAAAGCCGCGCAATGACCATGCGCGCGGTGCGGGCGCATGCCGTGGCGTGGCGTACCGCCTCGCGCAGGTCGCCGGCATCGAGGGCCGCCCGGGCCGACTGGCACTGCCCCGATGCCTCGTCGAGGAGGGCACGAATCTCGGGCGAGGGATTGGCGCCAGCCAGCTCCTTCGCCTTCTCGAGCAGCCCGAAGGCTGCGGCGACCCAGGCCGCGGCCCGGTCTTCGGCCGATGCGGAGCGCATGGCGTCGCCGGCCTCGGAGGCCGCCGCCAGCGCGGCGGCGGGGCGCCCCGATCCGAGCGCCTGCTCGGCGGTCGCCAGCGCCTGCCGGGCCTGGTTGAGCCCGCCTTCGAATGCGTCGTCGCCCCCGGCCGCCTCGAGCGCCCGGAGCGCGGTCCGGATGCCCCCGAGGTGGCGCGCCACCCCGTCGGCCCCGAGCCGCAGGGCGGTGAGCTCGGCCCACGGATCGTCCGCGAGGGCGCGGCTCTCCGCTGCGGAGAGGGCCGCGCCCCCGGCCTCGGCCGCGAACAGCCCAGCGAGCACGACCGCCTCGGCCACGCCGGCGGGCTGGGGCCCCCCGGTCGAGAGGGCGGTCGCGGTGCCCAGGTGGAGCTCCTCCATCGAGGCGAGCTCGCTCCAGTGGGCTTCCAGGATGCCCAGGAGCTCGGCGTCGTCTGCGGAGGTCGGTGCCGCCGGCGAGGATTCGCATCCCCAGGCCACGAGGGCCACGGCCAGGAGGGGTGCGGCGCGGCGGACCAGGTGAACCACCACCGCGGAGGGACTCCGCGCGGCGGCCTTCGACGGGCGAACCACGGATCTCGCTTTCATGTCGTTTCTCCGGTTCCAGGGAGG
>JBJHBX010000336.1:0-3875 GCA_050485725.1 Gemmatimonadales bacterium
GGTCCCCTCCTCCCCCCGGGGGTAAGGGGGCCCGTGTCCATCGCTGCCTGCGAACCCCTCCACAGGTCTCCGGGCTTCCACTCCGACCCCCGTCGCTAAATCTGCTCAGCGTCATGAATACGCCGGGGTCAGATCAGGTCCCGACTTCTACACGGTATACCTGCACCCGTGCGACGTCCAGCTCGTCCAGCACGACACCCAGGACGCGGTCTTCACGCACATCGGTGAGCCGGAATCCGTCCGGCACCTCCAGGGAAGCCACCACGACCCCGGAAGGATCGAGCGCCACCCACTCCCCACCTGTCCTGCGGCGTCCGACTGCGACCGCATCCGGAACCGGAGCGAACCGCTTCACCCAGAGGCGTCCCTCAGAGTCCGCGAACATGTCCGACACGACGGGAAGCTCACCATCCCGAGGCGCTCCCTCCAATCGCGTGATCCATGCCGCGTCGCCCCTGGCCACAAGCTCCTCTTCGAGCGCGCTCCAAGCCTCAGCGGGATCGGCTTGCCCCGGAGGAAGAGGAATCGACCCCACGGTCGTCCCGGTTCGGTCCCGAACCGTGATGGATGCGCCGGAGCCGTTCGTGAAGTAGACGTGCTCCCCGCGGACGGCGCACAGGGGGAAGGGCGAGAAGTGCACGGGTGAGCCCCCCAGCCGCAGAAGACCGTCCTCCCGGGCGAGCACCGCATCGATCGATCCATCCGGGTCCACCAGGGTCAGGATGACTTCGTCGGGAACGGGCTGGTCGGGGAGCATCGCGCGGCCCCGGGTCCAGCTGACGATCGCGTCGCCCCCCTCCAGACTCCCGCACAGGACGTCCGGCGATCCGAGCGGCTCCTCCGCGGCCGGGACAAGTTGAGCCGTGCTTCCGAGCGTTCCGTCCGGATGGAAGCGGGTGACCCTCCGCTGGAAGAGATCCAGTGCCACGATCCCGCCGGGCGCCGTCACCGCAACACCCGACAGGAATCGGAACTCCCCCGGGCCGGTGCCCTCCCCACCCATGGTCTGCTCGAACGCCCCGTTCGCCTGGTAGATGCGGACGACGTTCGGTCCGCGGTCAGCCACGAGCAACCGGCCGTCCGGAAGGAACCGCGCCGCCGTAACCGACGAGAACATGTATTCGGGAGCCGCTTCGATCTCCCCGATCGTGATGAGCGGCTCGCTCGCGACACCCCACACCGCGGGGTCGCTTGATCGTTCAGAACCCCGGGATGCGTCGTCGCAGGCCCAGAGCGCAAGCGGCAGGACCGTGACGGCCATCCGAACCACAGGTGCCAGCCACCTCGCCACAGCTCGATCCGGATACACGTTCATGGGGGACCTGCCTTTGAGTGGCACCGTCGGTGACGGTGGCAGCAGAAATTCCTGCAAGAGTCTCACGGTGAGGTTGAGGCCGGCTCAAGCCGATACACTCCCCCTTGAGCGCCATCCCAAGGTCGCACGTCAGTAACCACATAGATGTTCCCCAACTGATCTTGGGCTACGTCGCGAATTCTTCCGAGCCTCAGGTCGATGAGCTCGACACCGATGACATCGCTCCCTTGAGTTAGGACTCTGAGCAAGCCGTCACCCGACAAGGTACCAGCCAAGAGGTTGAACCGCCCCGGGTTCATCGGAGACTCGATGGGTTGAGTCCGGCAGGCTCGGGTTGAGCCTCCAGCTGATTGTAGTAGGCCTCCTCGAACTCCGCAGGGGGAACGTGCCCGATGGGCCCGAGGAGGCGGTGGTGGTTGAACCACCAGACCCATTCGAGGGTGGCGAATTCGACGTCCTCGACCGAGCGCCACGGCCCCCTGCGGCGGATGATCTCGGTCTTGAAGAGACCGATGATCGACTCGGCCAGGGCGTTGTCGTAGCTGTCGCCCCTGCTGCCGACGGAGGGCTCGATGCCGGCCTCGGCCAGGCGCTCCGTGTAGCGAATGCTGAGATATTGAACGCCGCGGTCCGAGTGGTGAACGAGCGCCGCAGATGCAGCGCCCTGGCGCTCACAGAGGGCCTGCTCGAGCGCGTCGAGGGCAAGGTCGCTCCTGAGCTGTAGAGACACCCCATAAGCTGGAGGTCTGGAGACACGAAGATTTACGCACCGACCCTTACGCAGATGCCGGTCTGACCGGCACTCTCCGTGTCGACCCCTCGACACGGAGCGATCCCGATGGCCAAGCTGACGCGGGAGCAGATCATGGTCGGTGCACAGATGGTCAAGCGGGGGACCTCGATCCGGGAGGTCGCCCAGCAGTTGGGGGTCAGCGAAGGAGCGCTGCGCTACCACCTCCGCAAGGAGCCGGAGCGCCCGGACGGGCGCCGCGGCAAGCCGACGAGCCTGGATGCGCACGCGGGAGCGGTTCGGGGGATCCTGGAGCGTCTCGAGTGCTGCCGTGTGACGGGGGAGGGGCGTCCCGTTCAGGCACGGCAGATCTTCGAGCTCCTGAGCCGCGATTACGGGTTCACGGGGAGCTACCAGGCGGTGGTGCGGCACCTGGGGCGGAGCTATCCGCCGCCGCCGGTGCGGGCGTTCCGGCGCGTGGAGACGCCGCCCGGCGTGCAGGCGCAGCACGACTGGTTCGACGTGCGCACCCGGATTCGGGGGGAAGCCGTGGCGCTCCAGGCGCTCGTGGGCGTGCTCTCCCACAGCCGAGCCCGGTTCTGCTGGGTGAACCGCACTGCGAACCAGCTCGCCTGGCACGGCGGGCACCTCGCGCTGTTCGAGCGCTACGGAGGCGTGCCGCTGTGGGTGCGGATCGACAACCTGAAGACGGGCGTGGCCTCGGGGGCGGGGGCTACGGCCGTGTTGAACCGGAGCTACGACCGGTTCGCCCGGAGCTGCGGGTTCGAGGTCGACCCCTGCCGGGTGCGCATGGGCTCGGACAAGGGGAAGGCGGAGCGGAGCGTGCTCACGTTCCGCCGGAGCTTCCAGGCGCTCTTCCGCGAGGAGTGGAGCTCCCTCGAGGCGCTCCAGGCCGGGCTCGACGAGCGGGCCCAGGGGCTGCTCGACCGGCTGCGCTGCCCCGCGACGGGCACCTCGGTGCGCGAGGCGCTCGAGGTCGAGCGCTTCGTGCTTCAGCCGCTGCCTCCCATGGCTGAGCCCTTCGACGTGCTCGTCCCCCGGCGGGTGAGCCGTGACTGTCTCGTCTCGTTCGAGGGACGGCGCTACAGCGCCCCCTTCGCCTGGGTGGGCCGCGAAGTCGAGGTGCTCGGCACGCTCGGCCACGTCGTGCTCCGGGGCGAGGGCGAGGAGATCGCCCGCCACCCGAGGCACACGCGGGAGCGGATCGTGATCGACCCGGCGCACTACGAAGGCCCTTCCACCGACCGGGTGCTCCGGCCCACTCCGCTCGGTCGGCGCGCCCGGCTCCAGATGGCGGGGCTCTCCGGGCCTTCCCGGCAGATGGTCGTGCAGCTCCCGGCGCCCGAGGCGCTTGCCCGCCCCCTGGACCAGTACGCCCGGCTCGTGGAGGCCTTCAAATGAGCGCCCGCAAGAAGGTCGACCTGGACCCGGTCGTGGCCAAGTGCGAGGCCCTGAAGCTCCTGCATGCGGCCGAAGCCCTGCCCGAGCTCGTGGAAGAAGGGGTCCGTGAGGGGCTCGTGCCCCTCCAGTTCCTCGACCTCGTGCTCGAGAGGGAGATCGAGCGGAAGACGGAGCGGCGGATCGCCACCTCGCTGCGCCTCTCCGGGCTGCCCACGGGCAAGACGCTCGAGGACTTCGACTGGACGTTCCAGCCCCGGGTGGACCGTGCGAAGCTCGAGGCCCTTGCCACCTGCCAGTTCATCCGCGGCCGGGAGAACGTCCTGTTCCTCGGGCCGCCGGGCGTGGGCAAGAGCCACCTCGCGGTCTCCCTCGGCGTGAAGGCGGTCAAGAACGGGTTCGGCACCACGC
>JBJHBX010000337.1:0-3867 GCA_050485725.1 Gemmatimonadales bacterium
TCCGCGTTCGAGTTGGAGGCCCGGGCCCGCGGCTCGAGCTCGGTGCGGACGGCGACCCAGTCCACCCCACCCATGTCGGGGTCGTAGTGCGTGTTCGCGACCCGGCTCCAGACCGAGTCGAAGGTCAGCATGGCAAGCTCCGGAGAGAACGTCCGGGGTTCCCCGGCAGCCCGGCCATCCTGCCCCGGGGCCTGGGCGGCGAGTGTGGTCGGGAGCGCAGAGGCGGCAAGAAGGGAGGCCAGGGCCAGGTGGACCGCGCGGGGCGACCTGGGCGTGGGGCCGGACGGAAGGATCGGCATCGGTGCGGTGGGTGGGTCCGGAGGTGAACGGGCGGAGGGGGTGCTGGAAGGATCGCCGCTGCAAATGGTACGCCGCTCGGCTCGGAAAGCTTCACGCGAGGGCACCCGTCGCCCCCTTTCCAGCGTGGGTCCATCGGCCTAACGTGGGCCGGATGGAACCCGAAACGCCCTTCTCCGGGCCCGCCCGGATCGACCGGACGGGGCCCGAGCCGCTCTCGGACGCGGAGCTCGACCGCTTCGTCGAGCTTCGGCTGCGCATGGCGGGTGTCGATCTCTCGGTGCTTCCCGAGGATGACCCCTCCGCGCCCGCCGACCGGGTGCGCGTGATGCGATCGGCCCGCAACTTCCTGCGGAACACCGCCGCCGCCCTCTCCGCCGCCGAGCTCGACCCCCAGCTCGTTCCACCCGTTCCCTCGCCCGCCGTCTTCCCCTTCCTCGTACCGGAGTTCGCCGGGTCCGGAGGATCCGCCGGTCCCGGATCCCCCCCCGATCCCGCCCGCGGAGAGGACCGATGAACGGGATGCCGGGGAGCCGGGGCCGGGGGGAGGGACCTTCCGCCGGTCCCCAGGACCGGTCCGTGGACCGCCGCGCCTTCCTTGCCCGGATGGGCGCGCTGACGGCAGGCGTGGCGGCGGGCTCCGCACTGCGCCCCGGGCTGCTCGAGGCCGGTGTCGAGGCGGAGAGACCCCTCGGCGCCCCCTCGGTCGACCTGCTCCCCCCCGTGCATGGAGCGGGAACGCCACCCGGGAACCCGGATGTCGCGGCCTTCTGGCGCGCCGCCGCGGCCGACGTCGCGGAGCGGGGGCTGGACGCGACCGAACCGGAGGCGCTCGCGGGGTGGGAGGCGGGCGTCCTTCTCCGGGAGGGCCGCCTCTCGGCTCGGGGACTCGTCGACGCGTGCCTGGCCCGGATCGAGGGGCTCGACGGGGTTCTCCGCGCCTTCAACGCCGTTCCAGCCGACGCGGCAAGGGCGGAAGCCTCGCAGGTGGATCGGGCGCTCCGCGAGCGCGCCGGGGCGCCGGACCCCGGGCTCGTCGCGGGGCTCCCGCTGGCCATCAAGGACAACGTCCATACGGCGGGACTCAGGACCACGGCGAACGCGCACATGTTCCGCGATTTCGTACCGGACCGCGATGCCACGCTGGTCGCCCGCCTGCGGGCGGCAGGCGGCATCGTGCTCGGGAAGACCCAGATGGGTCCCCTCGCCACGACCCGGGCCCTCACCCCCGACGGGGAGGTCACCACGCTGAACGCGTGGGCTCCCGATGACGCAAGGGTGAGCCCCGGGGGGTCGTCGAGCGGTTCGGCCACGGCCGTGGCCGCGCGCATGGCGACCGCGTCGGTCGGTACCCAGACCGGTGGTTCGATCACGGTCCCCGCGGCGGCCCAGGGGCTGACCGGTCTCAAGCCGACCATGGGGAGGGTGTCACTCCGGGGCGTCATCCCCCTGACCTACACCCGTGACCACCCGGGCCCCATCGCGCGCGATGCCCGGGACGCCGCCCTCCTTCTCCAGGTCGTGGCGGGTCCGGACCCGGGTGACCCCCGTACGCTCGGCCTTCCCCTCGTGCCGGACTACCTGGCGGCCGCGACCCCGGTGGGGCGCGGGGATCGGAGTCGGGTGCGCTGGCCCACCCGGCTCGGCGTCCCGCCGGGGTGGGCGGAGGGGAGTCATGCAGGCGCCCGCCGCCGGCAGGCCTTCCTGCTGGCCATGACCGATGGCGGGGTGGAGATCGTCACGGTCGAGCCGCCTGCGGGCTGGGGCGAGCTCTCGTCAGGGGTCTTCAACGCGGGACGACTTCCGGAGCGGAGCGAGCCCTTCCTTCCCTTCCTCCGCGAAGACGTGAGGCTCTTCGGCGTCACGCTTTCCTCCTGGATCCAGGGGCTTCTCCTCTCGGGCGACGAGTACCTGAAGGCCCAGCGCGCGAGGCTCGCGCTCCTTCGCCTGGCGCTCGAGGAGCTCTTCGGACGATGCGACGCGGTTGTGCAGGGGAGCCACCTTGCCTTCGACATGATCGGGCTGCCCCTGGTCACCTTTCCCATCGGCTTCCGTGATGCCTCGGAAGGAGGGACGTACCCGGGGCCGCTTCCCGAGGGGGTACTGCTGGGCGGACCTCCCTTCGGCGAGGAACGACTCCTGGCCCTCGCCGCGCTCTGGCAGGAAAGGAGCGAGCATCACCGGGCGCGTCCTGCGGATCCGGATCGCGCGTCGTCGGCCCGGCCGGTGGGCGGACGGGGCAGGCTCGGCGTCGAGGAGGTGGCCGACCTCTCCCAGTGACCGTCCCGTGTCAGGGGGTGGGGCGGACAGGGGGAGCGGGCGGATCCTCGAGCTCGGCGATGTGGACCAGCGCATCGCCCCGATTCACGTTCGGCTGGCGGGTCATGCCGATGACGATGCCCGAGGTCGAGGCCCGCACACGGAGGACCTGCTCGCCGAAGGCGTCCTTGATGACGCCGAGACGCTCACCTTTCGCCACGTGGGTTCCGACCTCCAGGTCCAGGCGGACCAGTCCGCTTCGTCCGGCCCGGACCCAGCGCGTGCTCCTCGATTCGAGCGAGGGCGGGGTGGGCTGGATCGGGCCGTTCCGCATTCCCAGGGCCTGCAGGACGCGGAGCACGCCCCGCGTGCCCGCCTCGATGGCGTCCCGGTTGAAGCGGCGGGCCTCGCCCCCCTCGTACACCAGGACCCGGGCGCCCCCGGTGGTGGCGGCGGCACGGAGAGAGCCGTCACGCACGCTCGAGTGGATCATGATGGGCGCGGCGAAGGCGCCGGCGAGACGGCGGGTCTCGACATCATCCAGGTCTCCCCGGACCTGGGGAAGGTTCGTCCGCTCGTTCGACCCGGTGTGGAGGTCGATCCCCACGTCGGCGCCCTCGACCACCTCGCGCAGCAGGAGGTGGGCGATGCGGGCAGCCAGCGAGCCCCGCGCGGAGCCGGGGAAGGAGCGGTTCAGGTCCCTTCGGTCGGGAAGGTATCGCGACTCGGTGATGAAGCCGTAGACGTTCACGATCGGGACAGCGATGAGCGTTCCTGCGAACCGGCGGGGCGAGACCTCCGCGAGGACCTGCCGGATGATCTCGACGCCGTTCAGCTCGTCTCCGTGGATCGCCGCCGTCATCCAGACGCGTGGTCCGGGACGCGCGCCGTTCACCACCTCGACGGGGATCCCGAGCGGACTTCCCGTGGCGAGCCGGGCGGCCTCGAGTTCCGCCCGGCCCCGGTGTCCCGGCTCCACGCTGATGCCGCCGATCTGCACCGGGGCCGGCGAGGCGTCAGTGCTCACCCCCGGACGCGGTCCTTCTGGCCGCCCCTCGAGGCATGGGCCTCGATGAAGGCGATGATGGCGCCGGCCACGTCGATCCCGGTGGCCGCCTCGATGCCCTCGAGCCCCGGGGAGGAGTTCACCTCGAGCACGAGCGGCCCCCGGTTCGACCGGAGCATGTCGACGCCGGCCACGTTCAGCCCGAGGGCGCGGGCCGCCCGGACCGCCATCTTCCGCTCGGTGGGCGTCAGCTTCGCCTTGTCGGCCGTGCCACCCCGATGGAGGTTCGCGCGGAACTCGCCAGG
>JBJHBX010000338.1:0-3855 GCA_050485725.1 Gemmatimonadales bacterium
CGCAGCCGACGCACCCGGATACACGAAACGCCCGCGAACTCCGAAGAGCCCGCGGGCGCTGGCATACCGGGAAGCGGAGGCGGAGGGACTCGGTTCGGAGCGCGCAGCGCGGAGATGCCCGAGGATGTGGCGAATGCCGCACCGGAGGGCCACCCCCACCTTGGGGGTGAGGGTCCCGACGCACCCGGATACACGAAACGCCCGCGAACTCCGAAGAGCCCGCGGGCGCTGGCATACCGGGAAGCGGAGGCGGAGGGACTCGAACCCCCAAGGGCTTGCGCCCGCCGCATTTCGAGTGCGGTGCCTTACCAGTTAGACTACGCCTCCGGAAACCGGGGTCGCTGGTCTGAAGTTATCGGGGCGCCCGGATGAGCCTCGGCAGTAGCCTCGGCCGATCCTGGGCGCTCGACTCATCTCGACGAACAATCAATCGGGGCGCCCGGATGATCTCCGCTGCGCTCCGTTGATCCGGCGCCAGTACCATCCCGCCGGACTCCACCAAATCGGGGCGCCCGGATGAGCCTCGGCAGTAGCCTCGGCAGATCCTGAGCGCTCGACTCATCTCGACGAACAATCAATCGGGGCGCCCGGATTCGAACCGGGGACCTCTGCGACCCGAACGCAGCGCTCTACCGGACTGAGCCACGCCCCGTACTCCGCCATCCACCCACAGCTCCGACGTGCATTTGCGGGGCCTAACGGCCTCGGCCCAGCGGACGGGGTGGGATGTGCTCCGCCACGCTCCGCAGATCCCTACCCCGATAACCGTTTGCGGGGCCTAACGGCCTCACTCCAGCGGACGGGGTGGGATTCGAACCCACGCGGGCTTGCACCCACACGATTTCCAATCGTGCGCCTTAAGCCACTCGGCCACCCGTCCGAATCCCTTCCGTTCGGCATCCTTCGAGCGGGTCCGGCGAAGTGAACTCCGCCACGCTCCGCAGAATCCACCCCACGCACGGGCGGTGCCGGTCGGCATGAAGCAAGCGGAGGGGGTGGGATTCGAACCCACGCGGGCCTTTCGGCCCAACGCCTTAGCAGGGCGCCGCCTTAAGCCACTCGGCCACCCCTCCGGGGAGTTGCCCCTCCTGGGTTCGAACCAGGACTCTCCTGATCCAGAGTCAGGCGTGTTGCCAATTACACCAAGGGGCAATGAAACCACGTCGGTCCCGATCAATGTCGGGTCGACCGGAGGCGAGGTCAAACTCGCCGGGGTCGGAGACACCACCGAGAGCCACCAGTCGGACTTGAACCGACGACCCCGTCATTACGAATGACGTGCTCTACCAGCTGAGCTATGGTGGCGAAGGCATGGAGCCGAGGGGAATCGAACCCCTGACCTCTGCAGTGCGATTGCAGCGCTCTCCCATCTGAGCTACGGCCCCGTCGTCCTCGGGCATTTCGACCGAAACCGCTCCTGATGGGCGCAAGAGGATTCGAACCTCTGACCTCTACGATGTCAACGTAGCGCTCTAACCAACTGAGCTATGCGCCCGAACCCTCCGGGACCGACAGCTGTGCGAAACGGGAAGCCATGCGCCCGGGAGGACTTGAACCCCCAACCTCTTGATCCGTAGTCAAGCGCTCTATCCAATTGAGCTACGGGCGCCTGTTCCCGTTCGTCCGCCAGCGGTGATCGCGATCTCGCACCGCCCCGGGAAGACGGTGATGCCCACGACAGGACTCGAACCTGTACGCCGTTTCCGGCACTGGTCCCTCAAACCAGCCTGTCTACCAATTCCAGCACGTGGGCTGAGCCAACTTCGATCGACCCGCCGGAATGCCGTGCGGCCACGATCGTGCGCGAACGCGCAGTGCTCGGGGAGGGACTCGAACCCTCACGGGGTTACCCCCACAGGATCCTGAATCCTGCGCGTCTACCAATTCCGCCACCCGAGCTCCAGGAAGCCTGGAGTGGAGCCGAGGGGAATCGAACCCCTGACCTCTTGAATGCCATTCAAGCGCTCTCCCAACTGAGCTACGGCCCCGGTACCTCGACCAACGACCCGGATTTTCAAACATCCTTCCTTCCAGCGGGGCTGACGGGACTCGAACCCGCGGCCTCCGGTGTGACAGACCGGCACTCTAACCAACTGAGCTACAGCCCCTGACCTCGTTCACTGCGTCCTGCGTTCCATCTCCACCCCCCGGGTGGTCACGCCCTCACGGAGAATCGAACTCCGACCTGAGCCTTGAAAGGGCCCTGTCCTGACCGTTAGACGATGAGGGCACGAGTCTTCGTGTCCGATCGGGCCGCATCCCGACTGCATCCGGCCTTCACCTTCACCCTCGACAGGCCCGGAGGGACTCGAACCCCCAACCGCCGGTTTTGGAGACCGGTGCTCTACCAATTGAGCTACGGACCTTCAATCGTGTCGATGGACCCGGAGCCTCATCATCGGACATCTCAAGTGGCCAGGGGCGGAATCGAACCGCCGACACCACGATTTTCAGTCGTGTGCTCTACCAACTGAGCTACCTGGCCAAACAAAACCGCCCGAGCCGTTCCGGGCGCGGGCGGAGGAGCCATCCGAGACGATCCGCCGACCCGCTAGCGGTGCTCGCTCCCCGTCCGCACGTCCGGGCGAGACCAGGTATCGGCCTCAAGCCACTCCGGCACCGCCTCCCCCGGCAGAATCGACCGCGAGGGTCGGTTCGACGCGTCGGAGGGCTGCGGCATCCGAACCTTCCTTGCCGTGCTGGATCCGTCGGGGAGACTGCGGGTCCCGCTGGATCGTTAACGTGGAAACGCCGCCAGCGGCGGCGTTCCACCTGCTTCGAGAATAGCGGGGGCAGGATTCGAACCTGCGACCTTCGGGTTATGAGCCCGACGAGCTACCAGACTGCTCCACCCCGCAACAGGGACCCCAAGTATAGACCGGGCTCATGGGGGTGTCAAGGCTGCAAAGCGCCTCCTCATGGCCCCCTGAAACGCTCTCGGAGGGAGGTCTGCAACGTTTTCGGGGCTCCATTCGTCTTGTATGCGGGGACACCGGCGCTCGGGCGCCAAGGAACGCGTCTTCCCGACGCCCGCTTCGCACGGGGTCCGCCCTCCCACAGGCATTCTTCCACGGTGGCTCACATGGCCGGGTTTCTCACGACTTCTCCGACACTTCCCATACCTCCCGACGTGACCCCGCCGCAGCCCTCCGTCCGGGCCGCCGTTCTCGCGGGCCTCGACCGTTCCGTCACCGGACTCATCGCGGGCCTCGAGGCCGAGGGGGTGCATACCTGGTCGGCCGAGCACGCCGCCGAGGCACTGGCGGTGGCGGAAGAGGCCGGTCCGGAGCTGATCCTCCTCGGCGAGGAACTGGACGCCGATCCCTCGCTCGTCGTCGGCGAGTTCCGGCGGGTGGCGCCGGGCGCGCGGATCCTCTTCCTGATGTCGGGGACGAGCCATCGGCGAGCGGCATTTCTCGTCTCGCTGGGAGTGGACGATGTCCTTTCGCCTCCGCACTCGGCGCCGGGTGTGCTGCTCCGCGCGTACGTGGGCGCCCTGATCGCGCGGCGCCGGCAGCCAGGTGGTGACGGAGCCGGCCGGTCCCGGATCGTCGTCGACCGGTTCTCGCGCACGGTGCTCGACGCCCAGGAGCCCACCGCGCTCACGGCCAGGGAGTTCGATCTCCTGCAGCGACTCCTCGCCTCGGACGGGCGGGTCGTGTCGCGATCGAGCCTGCTCGCCGACATCTGGGGCGAGGAACAGGACAACGAGGCGGTGCTCGATGCCACCGTTCACCGGCTCCGTCGGAAGCTGGAGCGGGATCACTCCTCTCCCCAGCTCCTCGTCACGATCCGGGGCATCGGCTACCGGCTCGAGTCCAGCCGGGTTTCCATCTCCGAGAACTGAACCCGACT
>JBJHBX010000339.1:0-3853 GCA_050485725.1 Gemmatimonadales bacterium
ACCTCTTGCTCACTTCCTCCCCCCGTGCCCATGCCACGCCTTCCAGCAGCTTCCCGAGCCTGCGTCCTGGCCGCCGCGCTCCTCGCATGGGGCGCATCGGCCGGGTCCGCGGTGGCGCAGCTCCCGGGCGAGGCAGGCGCCGGGGTCGTCGATGCCGCCCTCCTCCTCCGCCAGCTCGACGGCGAGAAGCGCGTCCTGATGATCGCGGCCCACCCCGACGACGAGGACACGGCCCTCCTCACGGCGCTCGCGCGGGGACTGGGCGCCCGGACCGGGTACCTCTCGCTCTCGAGGGGCGAAGGGGGGCAGAACCTGATCGGCCCCGAACTCGACGAGGGGCTGGGGCTGATCCGTACCGGCGAGCTCCTTTCGGCCCGGACCCTTGACGGTGCGGAGCAGTTCTTCACCCGGGCCTTCGACTTCGGCTTCTCGAAGACCGCGGCGGAGACGCTGTCGCACTGGCCGGAAGAGGAGGTGCTGGCCGACGTGGTCCGGGTGATGCGGAGCTTTCGGCCCCAGGTCGTGATCTCGGTCTTCCATGGCACGGAGCAGGATGGCCACGGCCACCACCAGGCCTCGGGGCTCCTGGCCCACCGTGCCTTCGAGGCGGCGGCCGACCCCGACCACGTGGACGGGCTCGAGCCCTGGGCCGCGTCGAAGCTCTACCGGCTCCTCTGGAGGGGCGGCGAGGCCGACCTCGAGGTCGAGACGGGGACGCTCGATCCCCTCTTCGGGCGCTCCCACTTCCAGGTGGCCATGGCGAGCCGGAGCCGACACCGGTCGCAGGACATGGGGGTGGCCGAGACGCCCGGGCCCCGGACTTCGCGTTTGCAGCTCGCCGCACAAAGGGGACATGGGACCGGGGATCCCGGAGCGCCGATCTTCGCGGGGGTCGACACGACGCTCATCGGCATGGCGGAGCGGGGCGGGGGCGGCATGGCCATCTCGCGGTCGATCCAGGGCTACCGGGACGAGCTCGCCCGGGCCCGCGCCGCGCTCCATCCGGAGCGGCCCTCCGCGGCGCTCCCGGGCCTCCTTGCCGCATCGGTCGAGCTCAGGGGCTCGATGGAGGAAGTGCGGCGGCTCCTCGAGGTGTCGGCGTGGCCCGGAGCGGAGGCCGAGTGGACGGAGCTCCTCGGGGCGCTGGAGCGGCGGGAGCGGATACTGGCCGAGGCGATTCTTTCGGCTGCCGGTGTGGTGATCGAGATGCGGGCGGGGCGGGCCCAGGTCTCACCCGGCGAAACGCTCGAGGTGGAGGTGCTCGCATGGAACGGCGGGGCGCGCCGCGTCGAGGTCGCCGGGATCGAGCCAAGGCTCCCGGCGGACTGGGGCCTCCGCGCGGTCGACGGAGCTGCCCTGAACGCCGGGTCCACGGCCATCGAACCGGGTGAGCTGCTGCGGTGGACCTTCGAGGTCGACGTTCCCCGTGCGGCCAGGCCCTCGATTCCGTACTTCCTCCGCGAGCCCCGCGACGGCGCCCTCTACCGCTGGCTCGACGAGGACCAGGGGGACTGGACGCATCCGGGCAATGCACCTCCGCTGCAGGTCGAGGCCGCGCTCCGGGTCGACGGAACCGGCGTCGTCGCCCGGCGGGCCGCCTTTCACGCCGAGGTCGACAAGGCCTTCGGAGAGCTTCGGCGCCCGGTCTTCGTGGTTCCGGCGGTCACGGTCTCGACGGAACCGGGGTCGATGGCGTGGCCGGCGGACCTGGACGAAGGCCGCCCGATCTCGGTGTCGGTGGCGAACCTGTCCGCTTCCCAGCGGCGCGGCACGGTCAGGCTCGAAGGGCCGCCCGGGTGGCGGGTCGAGCCCGAATCCCGTTCCTTCGGCCTGGCCCCGAAAACAGAAAGCGTATTCGTGTTCGTGATTGCCCCTGGCGACGGGGTCGAAGAGGGGATCGCCCGCTTCCGGGTGGTGGCCGAAGGGGGGCAGGATCCCGAAGACCGCTGGGAGCTGGACTTCCGGATCCTCGACTACCCGCACATCGATCCGGTCCCGCTGGCGGAGCCCGCGGTCCTCACCGTGTCGCGCTTCCCGGTCAGGGTGCGCGACGGCCTCCGGGTCGGATACGTGGTCGGCCCCGGCGAGAGCGGCCTGCATGCGCTCCGGGACCTGGGTGTCCAGGTCGAGCCGCTGTCGGAGGCGGATCTCCGCGCCGGTGACCTGTCCCGCTTCGACGCGATCGTGCTCGGGGAGCGCGCCTACGAGACCCGCATGGACCTGGGACGCGCAAACGAGCGCCTCCTCGACTTCGCCCGGGAGGGCGGGACGGTGGTGGTGCAGTACAACAAGTACGAGTACCCCGACGGCGACTTCGCCCCCTTCCCGCTGGCCATGCGACGTCCCCACGACCGCGTGACCGACCCCGACGCCCGGGTCCGCCTGCTCGAACCCGAGCACCCGGCCCTCCTCGCGCCCAACCGCATCGGGGATCAGGACTTCGAGGGCTGGTCCCAGGAGCGCGGCCTCTACTTCCTGAGCGAATGGGATGAACGCTACGTGGCGCTCCTCGAGATGGCCGACCCCGGCGAGGACCCGGTCCGGGGCGCGCTCGTCGTGGCACCCGTCGGTGCCGGGGTCTACGCATACACCGGCCTGGCCTTCTTCCGGCAGTTCCCGAGAGGTGTCCCCGGCGCTTTTCGCCTCCTGGCGAACCTCGTCTCGCTGACCGGATCGGAGCTCCGGTAGGGGGCGGGAAGGGGAACCGCTCGACCGGGCGAGGCGAGCGGCTTATCGTGGAGAGCGAAGGCCCTGCCGCACCCGTGCGCCTGCCACCTCCAAACGGACTCCGCCGATGAACGACTCCGACGCTCCGCAGCTGGAGCGACGCCTCGGCGCCCTGACCCGCCTCATGCAGGGCGCGCTGGCGCTGGCCGAGGCCGAGCGGCCGGAGCAGCTTCGGGCGCTCTCGGCGGTGGCGGCCCAGGGCATGGGAGTGGACCGCGTCGGCATCTGGTACCTGGAGGGCGATCCTCCGGGGATCCGGTGCGTCTACCTCCACGAGGTATCGGGCGAGTCGCGGACCGAGGAGATCTTCCTTCCCGAGGAAGCGGCGCCCGCGTACTTCGCAGCGCTCCGGGAGAACCGGCTCCTGGTCGCCGACGATGCCCGGACCGACCCGCGCACCCGCGAGTTCACGGCGGCGTACCTGGACCCGCTCGGGATCCACTCCATGCTGGACGCCCCGATCTTCGTCGACGGAAGGCTCGTGGGGGTCGTCTGCTTCGAGGCGGTGGGTGAGCCGCGCAACTGGAGCGCCGACGAACAGCTCTTCGCCCTGGCGGTGGCCAACCTGGCGGCGCTGGCCGAGGTGCAGCGCGACCGGGCCGTGACCGAGGAAGCGCTCCGCCAGAGCCGGAAGATGGACAGCCTCGGGCGGCTGGCCGGCGGCATCGCCCACGACTTCAACAACGCGCTGACCGCCATCCTCGGCGTGGCCGACCTCCTCCTGATGGATCGCGAAGCCGACGATCCCCTCCGCCGCGACGTGGAGGAGATCGTCCGCTCCACCGAGCGGCTGGCGGCCCTCACCAGGCAGCTCCAGGCCTTCACCCGCCAGCAGTTCCTGCGACCGCGCCCGGTGCAGCTGAACGAGCTTCTCGTGGACATGGAGCGCTTCTTCGCCCGGGTGCTGGGCGAGGGGATCGCGGTGGAATTCCAGCGTGCGCCGGCGCTCCCTCCCGTGGTCGCGGACCCGGGGCAGATGGAACGGGTCCTGATGCACCTGGCCGAAAACGCCCGTGACGCGATGCCCGACGGAGGGACCCTGATCCTTTCGACCCGGCGGGAAGGGGACCAGGTGGTGCTTGCGGTGGCGGACACCGGCGTCGGCATGTCGCGCGAGGTCCGGGAG
>JBJHBX010000340.1:0-3836 GCA_050485725.1 Gemmatimonadales bacterium
ACGCCGCAGGCGTTCCGAAAAAAGCGCACGTTTGCGGCTCTCGCGCCCCTTTCAGGGGGGGGCGGCGGGACCGGGGCCGCATCGGTTAGCCGGCGGGACCGCGAGGCACCGCGGGGCCGCCGGGCCCTTTACGCCCGATCCACCAGCACCTCGGAGAACTCGAGGGTTCCGTCGGCCAGCACGAAGGCCGTGGGCGGCAGGCCGGCGGACATTTCCTGGAGGCGGTCGTAGTAGGCCCGGAAGTCGTCTCCGTCGGGCGCAGCCATGCCGAGGAAGACGATGTGGGCATCGGCCGAGGCCTCCCGGAGCACCTCGGGGAAGGGTCGGTCCCCGGCCTCGATCACGTCGAGCGAGACCTCGCCGATGCGAAGACCGCCCAGGAGTTCCGCGAGGTTCCGACGCGCCTCCTCCGCAGCCTCGGGGGTCCGGACCGCCAGCTTCAGCCGGACCTCGGCCTGCTCCCAGTCCACGTTCGTGCGGAGGAGGTAGGCCAGGAGGAGCATGAGCCCGCCGTTCGCCTGGAGCCCGCCCCACCAGACGTCGATCTTCCTCCGTGCCCGGAAGCCCACGTGGTCCGGGTCCCGGATGATGATCACGTTCCGCTTCTTCCGGTGGAAGGTCTCGATCATCTCGCAGTAGCGGTCCCGGCGGTCCACGTGCTCGCTCGCACCGAGGATCACCGTGTTCGGGACGAGGCGGCCGAAGCCGTAGACCTCCACCAGGCGCATGGCCCCGGTGAAGGGGTCCGGCGCGGTGACGAGTCGCACGAAGGCCTCCACCCCCCGCTCCTCCAGGTAGGCCTGGATCTCGGCCTCGACTTCGGCCTGCCGCCCGCTCTCGACCGCATCTTCCGGGAGAACGCTCGCCACCGTCACGAGCCCCCGGTTGTGGGTGATGGCGTTCGCGAAGTCGATGAGGGGCCACCGCTGCGTCGGTTCGCCCGACAGCACCAGGGGGTGCGGGCGCCAGTTTCGGGCATCTCCCCGCTCGCCCACGCGAAGCAGCCCCATGCGGACCAGGGCCATCCACATGCCGTTCCGGACGTCGCCCCAGGCGCCCGCCAGCCCGCGCCGCTGGAGCCAGACGAAGACCCCGATGACCACGGCGAGCGCTGCGATCGTGGCCACCGCGTTGATCAGGAACATGATCAGGAGGCAGCCCAGCGCCCCCCCCATGGGAAGGAGCCAGGGGATGCGGAAGAGCGGTCGGAACGAGGGGCTCTGAAGGAACCCCTCGACGCCGGCGGCGAAGTTCACCGTCATGTACGAGGCCAGGAAGAACATGGTCAGGATCGGCGCCACCATGTTCAGGTCGCCCAGGACGATGGCCACGAGCGCCACCCCCAGCGTGACCACCGTCCCCACCCGCGGGGCGTCGTCGTCGCCGCTTCCCCTTCCGAGGATGCGAAGCGGGCCCGGCAGGACCCCGTCACGGGCCATGGCCTGGAGCACGCGGGGCGCGCCGAGAATGCTCCCCATGGCGCTCGAGAGCGTCGCCCCCATGGCCCCGAGCAGGATGAGGGGACCCCAGGCCGCCATCCTGCGCATGATGAAGGGGTCCTCGACCAGCGTTGCGCTGTCGGCGCGCAGGCTGAAGAAGAAGGGCATCGTGATGTAGACGAGGAAGCCCACCCCGAGCGCCGCCAGCGTGCCACGGGGGATCGACCGGCCCGGATCCTTCAGGTCGCCCGACATGTTCACCCCGGCCTCGATTCCGGTCACGGCGGGGAAGAAGACCGCGAAGGCGACCCAGAACCCCACCGTCATCGCCGCCGGGGCCGAGCCCGTCAGGTCGAGGGTGGTCTCCTCGACGGGGCCGCCGAAGAAGAACGACAACAGGGAGAGCCCGATCACGGCCATCACGATGTACTGCGACCGGATCGCGAGGCTCGCGGAGCGTATGGCGAGGGCCGCCACCGCGATGGCCGTGACGACGCCCACGACCCGCTGGTTCACGCCGGGGAAGACGTCGCCGATGATCTCGGCGAAGCCGATCACGTAGAGCGACATCGAGAGGGCGAGGGCGAAGTAGAGCGGAATGCCCACGGCCCCGCCGGTCTCGAGCCCCAGCGACCGGCTGATCATGAAGTAGGCGCCCCCGGTCCGCACCCTCCGGTCGGTGGCGATCGAGGCCATCGAGAGTGCCGTGAGCAGCGTCACGCTCGTGCACATGACCACGATCACCAGCGTGGCCACGAGCCCCACGTTCCCCACGACCCACCCGAACCTCAGGTACATGATCACGCCGAGGATCGTCAGGATCGACGGCGTGAAGACGCCCCCGAAGGTCCCGAGCCCGGCCCCGCGGGGCTCCTCGGTTTCGGCCGCGTCCGGGGGGCGCGGGGGCGTCGAGACCGGTTCCGCGGAAGTGGGGTCGTTCATGGGACTGCATCATCCTCGATCGCGGGTTGCATGTCAACGCGGCCCGCCGGACGCGGGGCGCCCCGGTTGCGCTGGAGTTCCGCTTCAAGGGGCCGTAGCTTGAGCCCCGATCCGTTCGACCCCCGATTCCGGAGTCCGCTTCCATGTTCGTTCACCTCCCCGTACGCCCGGCCGCCGCATGCCTCCCGTTCCTCGCGGCCCTCCTCCTCTTCGCCCCCGCGGGGCTCGACGCGCAGGCCGGGGGCGGCGCCTCCGCATCCTCCGCATCCCTCCCCCTCGAGGGCGAGGACCTCCCGACCCGGACGCTCTCGTTCACCACGTCGGAGGGGAGCTGGATCTCGCTCGACGTGAGTCCCGACGGGCGCACCCTCGTCTTCGACCTGCTCGGGGACCTCTACCTGATGCCCATCGAGGGGGGCGAGGCACGGCGGATCACCTCGGGCATGGGCTACAATGCGCAGCCCCGCTTCAGCCCCGACGGCTCCAGGATCGTCTTCCTTTCGGACCGGGACGGGGGCGAGAACGTCTGGGTCATCTCGACCGACCTCTCCGACACGATCCAGGTGACCCGCGGAAAGACCGACGCCTACCTGTCGCCGGTCTTCACGCCCGACGGCGAGTACGTGGTGGTCTCGAAGGGAGCACGGGCGCAGAAGCCCTGGATCTACCACCTGCGCGGCGGAAGCGGGGCGGCCCTCTTCACCACCCCCGACGATCTGCGGGCCACCGGGCTCGCCTTCGGCCCCGACGGGCGGTACCTCTGGTTCGCGCAGCGCACCGGGTCGTGGCAGTACAACGCCGTCTTCCCCCAGTACCAGCTCGCGGTGTACGACCGGGAGCGGGGGACGCGCACGGTCATGAGCTCGCGCTACGGCTCGGCGATCCGCCCGCAGCTCTCTCCCGACGGGCGCCTCCTGGTCTACGGAACCCGCCACGCCGCAGAGACCGGGCTCCGGATCCGCGACCTCGAGAGCGGCGAGGAGCGCTGGCTCGCCTACCCGGTTCAGCGCGACGACCAGGAATCCACCGCCGAGCTCGACGCGCTCCCCGGCTACACCTTCACCCCCGACGGCCGCGAGGTCGTGGCCTCGTACGGGGGGAAGATCTGGCGCATTCCCGTCGAGGGGGGCGACCCGGTCGAGATTCCCTTCACGGCGCAGGTCGAGCGTCCGATGGGTCCCGATGTGCGCTTCGAGTACGCCGTCGAGGACGACCCGGTCCTGCTGGCACGCCAGATCCGGGATGCGACCCCTTCGCCCGATGGAAGCCGCATCGTCTTCACCTCGCTCAACCGGCTCTACGTGAAGGAACTTCCGGACGGCACGCCGCGGGAACTCGCCCCCGCCTCGGGGAACGGCGCCTCGGTGGTGGGCCACCGGCACCAGCCCGGCTGGTCCCCCGACGGGCGCGACGTGGTCTTCGCCAGCTGGGACGACGATACGGGGGGGCACCTCT
>JBJHBX010000341.1:0-3823 GCA_050485725.1 Gemmatimonadales bacterium
CCGCCGGATCCTACGCGACGCCTGGCCCCGGGTGGCCACCCTTCTTGAGGCTGGCGAGCCACTCGTCGAACTCCGTCGGCGCGGGCCGGGCTAGCTAACAGGCGCGTGAAGCTGGCGCGGAAGGCGGTTTAGCGCGCCCTGCTCAACTCTGGATCTTGCCAGCCTTCGCGTGTCGTCAGACACTGTACGACATGAAGACCGCAGCCGTGACGATCCGCCTGGACCCGCAGCTTGAGGAGCTGCTCGACGAGGTGTGCCGCAAGACGGGGCAATCGCGCAGTGAGGTCGTGCGTGATGCACTTCGGCGTCAACTGACGCTCCGCCTCTTCGAGGAAGCTCGACGCAAGGTGATTCCCTTCGCGGAAGCCCAGGGGCTCTACACCGACGAGGACGTCTTCAAGCTCATGTCGTGATCCGGGTCTGCCTGGATTCCAATGTCCTGGTCGCGGCGTTCGCAGCTCGTGGGCTTTGCTCTGACCTCCTGGCACATGTCCTGAGCGAGCAGCACATGGTGGTTCCGGACGCCGTGCGGGAGGAGGCACTCCGGGTACTGTCCGTGAAGATCAAGCTGTCCTCGGAAGCCCTCGACTCCGTCGTGGCGGTACTTGACCGATGCGAACGGGCTCCCGCATCGGCGGAGCCGAGTCCGGTCCCGGTCCGTGACCCTGACGACGCAAAGATCCTCGCTGATGCGGTCGCTGCGGGAGTGCAGATCCTCGTCACCGGGGGCAAGGACCTCCTCGATGTCGCCGAGGAATCACCCGTTCCAATTCTGTCCCCGCGCGCATTCCTCATGCTGACTCGCGGGGGCGCTCTCTATAGGGGGCTTGGACCTGACCGGGTCCGTCTGGTCGGTCCGGATCCGTCGCCTTGCGGCTCGCGCTCCGGGTCGGCATCCTGCGCCATGCGCCCGGGACCAGGAGCGCGCACACGGAGCAGGTGACCCCTGAGGTGCTTATCGATTACGCGGAGGATGGGACGCCCTCAGAAGGCCGTTGAAGAAGTACAGGAGCCACCGGGACGGGGTCTTGCAGTCCTGGTCGAGGCGGCTCCCGGCCGGAGCTCGAGCCGCTCTGCGCTCACTGCCCAGGCCGGCGGATGCAGGATGAGGGCGTGTTCATAGCCGGCCTGGCCGTTGCGCCACCTACGCAGTGCGCTTGAGTGCGCGAATGCTTCAGGGGGTTGAGGTCCGCGAAGACCCTTTTCATGTGGAAAGCCTGTCGTTAAAATTCTTGGGCCATAATTTTAATCGTGAGACGGCGGTGAAAGCATCGTTTCACGCAGGCCCTCAAGATAGGGTAAGTCGTTGGACACCAACCTATTCAGCGCGCTCAGCCCAGGGCGTCTCGTGCCGGTATCGGGTGTACCGGGCGCGACCCACGCCTTTGTTCCCGACCCGCTTCCCCCGACCTGGACCTGGCCAGAGCACCTTTGGCCGGTGCTCCTTGAGGCACACCAGTCCTTGGCCAAGCTCGACGGGGCCGGTCGCCATCTTCAGAGCCCCGAGCTGGTCTTGCGGCCCCTCCAAAATCGGGAGGCTCAGAAATCCTCCAGTCTCGAAGGGACGTATACGGATCCCCAGGAGCAGTTGCTGTTCGCCCTCGATCCCCGCGAAGGTACGTCGAAGGAAGATCCGGTAAACGCTCGCCGCGAGGTATTCAACTACATGAGAGCACTGAGCCTCCGCCGCGACCGTAGTGATCTTCCCTTTTCCCTTCGCCTGATCCGAGAGTTCCATCACGTCCTCATGTCTGGTGTGAGAGGCTCGGATCGCGATCCCGGGAACTTCCGCCGCCTTCAGAATCAGATCGGGCGACCTGCGAGGTTCGTACCGCCGCCCGTTCCCGAGCTGCCACGGCTCTTGGATAACTTTGAGACGTACCTCCATCAGGACGACGGTCTTGACCCGTTGGTCCGGGCTTTCGTAGCTCACTACCAGTTTGAAGCCATCCATCCCTTCATGGATGGGAACGGAAGAGTAGGGCGTCTCTTCCTCGCGGTGTCCATTGCAGAGTGGTGTGGGCTATCGCATCAGTGGCTCTACATGAGTGATTATTTTGATCGTAATAAGGATCAATACACCGACCTCATGTTCAGGGTCAGCACAGAAGGTGGGTGGAGTGAATGGATTGCGTTCTGTCTTCGCGGTGTCGTAGAGCAGGCACAAGACACGCTCGTGCGGTATGAGAAGCTCATTGCCCTCAACCGTGAATTCCACGAGAAGGTTCACACGCTCGGAGCGAGCGTACGGCACTCCCGAATCGTGGACGAACTCTTCCTCTCGCCGGTCATCCGCGTTACCAAGGCGCGAGACATCACGAATGTCACCTATCCAACCGCTCGTGGTGACCTGAGAGCGCTGGAAGAAATAGGAATTGTGCGAGAGATCCCAGGCTTCAAGCCAATTACATATGCTTGCTTCCCGATAATGGACATCGTGTATGCGGATTGATCGGGTTGAGAGGGGCTAGGGAACTTGCCCCGGAAGTCAACGCGATTCTCCTGAGCTGAGGCACCGCATGAACAAGCTCGAGCTCCTTTCGCGCATCACCATCGATCCCGACCAGTGTGGAGGCCGCCCCTGCATTCGCGGGATGCGCATCCGCGTCATCGACCTGTTCGAACTCCTGGCGGCTGGCGAGAGCCCCGAAGCCATCCTTACGGAGTATCCATATCTCGAGCCGGACGACATCGCTGCCATCCTCCTCTACGCTGCACGGAATGCGGGCACCACCGACTCCTGGCGTTCTCCGCACTCGCATCCTGATGGGGTTCGTCCCAGCCCCTCCCGTCCTGGCCCTGCAGGCCGGGGACGATGATCAGCGGACCCTCGAGGGGCTCTCCCAGGTGATCGCCATCACGGTGGAGGAGGAGGGGTAGCGATAGACGCCCCTCGAGATGTGGAGATGCGGACTTCTCACTCGCGCGCCATCCCGGCGCTCGCCAGCCGCACACGCTCGAGCAGCGCCTGGAACCGCGGCTCCCCGCGCAGACCATCCAGGAACCAGTCATGCCGGGCCAGAAAAGGATAGTTGAGCATCCCCAGCTCCACCTCCCGCTCGAGCCAGTCCAGGGCCTGTTCCTTCTCGCCCGCCAACGCATAGCAGTGGGCGAGCTCGCGTGCGAACATCTCGCTCCTGCGGGCGGCGTTCTCGAACGCCGGGGTGATGGCCGCTACCGCTTGGTCCGGCTCGCCTTGCAGTGCGAGGCAGAGTGAGCGGGCGAAGGAGCCGAACACCGTCTGCGGAAAGCGGCTGGCGGCGTCATCGAGGGCGGCCACGGCCTCCTCTGTCCGCCGGTCGTAGGCGAGTGCCCAGCCGAGAAACACCGCGGCGAAGGGGCTCTCCGGGTCCATCGCAAGGTGGCGGCGGTACGGCTCGATCGCGTCCGCGAACCGACCCTCCAGGACGGGGACGAAGCCCTGTACGCTCTGGGTCAGCGGCGTGAGAGGATCCAGCTCCAGGGCGCGCTCCAGGAGGGCGGTCGCCTCCGCATTCCGGCCGGCGTGTGCGTAGATGTATCCGAGCAAAAGGAGCGTGTCCGGGTCGTCCGGACCCAGTTCATTCCCTCGCTCCCCCGCGCGGAGAGCTGCCCAGAGATCCCCGCGGTTGAAGGCGGCCCAGGACCTGAGCCAGTGCCCCCGAGGCGAGTGTGGATTCAACGCGAAGACCTTCTCCGCGAGCTCATCGACCCTTCCCGCTCCGGCGTCCGAAGCGATCCCGGTTTCCATGTGCATCGCAAGGATGTGTCCCAGGGTGCTATAGAGGAGCTCGTTGTCTCCCACGATCGCGAGAGCCGTCTCGATGTAGCGCTTCGCACGCTC
>JBJHBX010000342.1:0-3819 GCA_050485725.1 Gemmatimonadales bacterium
TCGTGAAGGGCGCCTCCGACATTCACATCGAGCCGTACGAGAAGGAGATCCGGGTCCGCTATCGGATCGACGGCGCGCTCCAGGAGGTCATGAAGCCGCCCATGAAGATGAAGGCGGCCCTCACGTCGCGCATCAAGATCCTGGCGGACCTGAACATTGCCGAACGGCGCGTTCCCCAGGACGGCCGCATCAAGCTCCGGCTCAAGAACAAGGTGGTTGACTTCCGGGTGTCGACCCTCCCGGTCATCTTCGGCGAGAAGATCGTGCTCCGCATCCTGGACAAGGGCAACCTGACCCTCGACCTCACCAAGTTCGGGTTCGAGAAGAAGGCGGAGCGGGATTTCATGGACGCCATCGCCCAGCCCTACGGCATGGTGCTCGTGACGGGCCCCACCGGCTCAGGAAAGACGACCACGCTCTACTCCGCGCTCTCGCAGATCAACACCGACGAGGTGAACATCATGACGGCGGAGGACCCGGTGGAGTACAACCTCCACGGGATCAACCAGGTCCTGGTGCGCACCGAGATCGGGATGTCCTTCGCGAACGCGCTCCGGGCGTTCCTTCGCCAGGACCCGAACATCATCATGGTCGGTGAGATCCGCGACATCGAGACGGGCGGTATCGCGATCAAGGCCGCCCTGACCGGGCACCTCGTGCTTTCGACCCTGCACACGAACGATGCTCCCTCGACGGTGACCCGGCTCATCGACATGGGGCTCGAGCCCTTCAACGTGGCATCGGCCCTGAGCCTCGTCACCGCGCAGCGCCTCGTCCGGCGCATCTGCACCCAGTGCGCGGAGGACGCGACCTACCCGCAGGAGTACCTCGATTCGGCCCGCATCCCCTTCGACCTGGCCGCACGGGTCACCTTCCGGAAGGGAAAGGGATGCGAGCGCTGCAACGGATCCGGGTATCGCGGTCGGCAGGGCCTCTACGAGGTCATGGCCATCACTGCACGCATCCGGAAGCTGATCATGCAGGAGGCCTCGACCGACGAGCTCCGGGAGGCCGCGATCGAGGAAGGCATGCTCACGCTGCGCATGGACGGCCTCAAGAAGGTGGAACGGGGGATCACGACCCTCGAGGAAGTGGTCAAGGAGACCGCCGAGGTGACCTGATTGGCCCGGCCCGGATCCTGCAGGTTCCACCCCCGGAACAGCTGCCATGGAACCGGTGCGAGGAACGCACCCCTGGGGCCGCCGGCCCGCCGGAGGAAAAGAGATGGACGCGACGGATCAGCAGGGCGCTGCAGGTGAGGTGCGCATCCGCGAACTCCTCGAGGAGATGATCGCGAAGGGCGCCTCCGACCTGCACCTGACGGTGGGGGAACGTCCCAAGATCCGCGTGGACGGTGATCTCCAGGACGCCTCGTTTCCGCGGCCCATGACGCCCAAGGACACGCTCACGATGGCGTACTCGATCCTGACGGAGCAGCAGAAGAAGCGGTTCGAGACCCATGACGAACTCGACTTCTCGTTCGGGATCCAGAACCTGTCCCGCTTCCGGGGGAACTGCTTCAAGCAGCGCGGCTGCATTGCCATGGCACTTCGCCAGATTCCCTACGAATTGAAGGGGCTGGACGAGCTGGGGCTTCCCTCGATCGTCAAGAAGATGGCGGAGCGACCCCGGGGACTCGTGCTCGTGACGGGCCCTACCGGTTCGGGAAAGTCGACCACCCTCGCCGCCATGCTCGACAAGATCAACACCGAGCGCAGGGGGCACATTCTCACCATCGAGGACCCCATCGAGTTCCTGCACCAGCACAAGGGGTGCACCGTGAACCAGCGGGAGGTGGGGAGCGACACGCAGACCTTCTCCGCCGCGCTGAAGTACGCACTTCGCCAGGACCCCGACGTCATCCTCGTCGGAGAGATGCGAGACCTGGAGACGATCGGAGCCGCGCTGACGATCGCCGAGACGGGCCACCTGGTGCTCGCCACGCTTCACACGAACTCCGCCGCCGAGTCGATCAATCGCATCATCGATGCGTTCCCGGCCCACCAGCAGCCGCAGGTACGGGCGCAGCTCGCCTTCGTGCTCGAAGGCGTGATCACGCAGACGCTGGTCCCGAAGGCCCGGGGTCGCGGGCGCGCCGTGGCCACCGAGGTGATGATCTGCACGCCGGCGATCCGCGCCCTGATCCGCGACGAGAAGATCCACCAGATCTACTCGCTCCTGCAGGCGGGGAAGAAGCACGGCATGCAGACCATGAACGACTCCCTGGCGCAGCTCATCATGCGCCGCGAGATCACCGCCGAGGAGGGGGTTCGGCGCTCCTCGGATCCGAACGAACTCCTCCGGGCCATCGGCGAGCCCGTGCCCGCGAACTGAGCCAGGCTGAACCATGCCCACCTTCACCTACAGCGCTCGCCCCGTGGCCGGCGGCGACATCCGGACCGGCGAGATCGAGCTGAAGACGAAGGAGGAGGTCTTCAGCTACCTGCACCGGCAGAAGCTGATCCCGGTGGCGGTGCGCGAGAAGCCAAGGGAGTTCAGCATTTCGCTGGGTGGGGGGATCAACACCCGCGACGTCGTGATCTTCACCCGGCAGTTCGCGACGATGATCAACGCCGGTCTGCCCCTGGTCCAGAGCCTCGAGATCCTTGCCGAGCAGACGGAGAACGAGGCCTTCCAGAAAGTGATCCGCGAGGTGCTTTACGACGTGGAGTCGGGGAACACGCTCGCCGATGCGATGGGGAAGCACCCGAAGGCGTTCTCGAAGCTCTTCGTGAGCATGGTGTCGGCGGGTGAGGCCGGAGGTATCCTCGACACGATCCTGCTGAGGCTCGCGGTCTTCATGGAGAAGGCGGACGCCCTCACCCGGAAGGTCAAGGGCGCCATGGTCTACCCGGGGGTCGTGCTCTCGGTTGCCGTGATCGCGGTGGCGATCCTCCTGATCTTCGTGATCCCGACCTTCCAGACGATGTTCGCATCGGCCGGGATCCCGCTTCCCCTTCCGACGCAGATCGTGATTGCGATGTCGGCCTTCCTGCAGGCCTGGTGGTGGGCGGTCATCGCCGGGGCGGTCGCGCTCTTCTTCGGAATCCGGCAGTTCTACCGAACCGACCAGGGCGAACTCCTGATCGACGGGCTGATGCTCAGGACCCCCATCCTGGGTGACGTGCAGCGGAAGGCGGCGGTCGCGCGCTTCACCCGGACCCTGGGCACGCTGGTCTCGTCTGGCGTGGCGATCCTCGACGGCCTCGAGATCACGGCGAAGACGGCGGGGAACCGGGTGATCCAGGACGCGGTCATGAACTCCCGCAGCTCGATCGCGGGGGGTGACACGATTTCGGGGCCGCTGAAGGAGTCCGGGGCCTTTCCACCGATGGTCGTCCAGATGATCAACGTCGGTGAGCAGACCGGCGGCCTCGACGAGATGCTCTCGAAGATCGCCGACTTCTACGACGACGAAGTGGACACCGCGGTCACCGGCCTGCTCTCCGTCATGGAGCCGATCATGATCGTGGTTCTGGGCGTGATCGTGGGCGGCATGATCGTGGCCATGTACCTGCCGATCTTCGACATGGTGGGTGCGGTCTGACGCGGGAATCGGGTGTGATTTCGAAAGCTTCGTCGCACAGGTTTTCGGGGCTGTGTCGTAATCCTTCGAAATCCCTGTCGTAACGCAGGGCGGCGACCCGCTCGCCGGGCCCTGGCCCTGGAACGCCTGCTGCAGGGGAGGGGGGTCACGCCTCGTCGCCTTGACCCTCGCGAGGCGGATCCGCTCTATTGCGGCATGACGCGCCTCGCACCACTCCTCGCCCTTCTTCCCGTCCTCGCCTGGCTCGGGACCGTCACGCCGCAGGCCGAGAT
>JBJHBX010000343.1:0-3803 GCA_050485725.1 Gemmatimonadales bacterium
TGAGCCCGGATCCCGTCTCGCCCGGCTTCAGGTTGATGACGACGTGGCCGTACTGCCCGCGACCGCCGGTCTGCCGGACGAACTTGCCTTCGACCTTCTCGACGCCGGTCTTCACCGTCTCGCGGTAGGCCACCTGCGGGCGACCCACGTTCGCCTCGACGTTGAACTCGCGGCGCAGCCGGTCCACGATGATCTCCAGGTGCAGCTCACCCATCCCGGCGATGATCGTCTGCGACGTCTCGGGATCGGTGTGCACGCGGAAGGTCGGGTCCTCCTCGGCGAGCTTGGCCAGACCGTTCGAGAGCTTGTCCTGGTCGGCCTTCGTCTTGGGCTCGATGGCCACCGAAATGACCGGCTCGGGGAAGGTCATGCTCTCGAGCACGATCGGGTGGTTCGGATCGCAGAGGGTGTCCCCTGTGCGCACGTCCTTGAGCCCGATGGCGGCGGCGATGTCGCCGGCGTACACCTCGGAGAGCTCGTCCCGCTTGTTCGCGTGCATCTGGAGGAGCCGGCCCACGCGCTCCTTCTTCCCCTGTGTCGCGTTGATGATGTGCGTGCCCGAGGGGATCGAGCCCGAGTAGACGCGGAAGAAGGTCAGCTTCCCGACGTACGGGTCCGTCATGATCTTGAACGCCAGCGCCGCGAACGGCTCCTTGTCGTCGGCGTGCCGCTCCATCTCCTTCTCCTCGTCGTCCACGTCATGCCCCTTGATCGCGGGGATGTCGATGGGCGACGGAAGGAAATCGACGACGCCGTCCAGGAGCTTCTGGACGCCCTTGTTCTTGAAGGCGGAACCGCAGAAGACGGGGAACATCGTGCCGGAGATCGTGGACTTCCGGATCGCGCCGCGGATTTCGTCGTTGGTGAGCGCCTCGCCCTCCAGGTACTTCTCCATCAGCACGTCGTCGGACTCCACGGCGGCCTCGATGAGGGCGGCGCGAAGCTCGGCGCACCTGTCGGCGATGTCGGCGGGGATCTCGATCTCGGAGATCTGCGACCCCATGTCGTCCTCGTAGATGTACCCCTTCATCTCGATGAGGTCGACGAGGCCCCGGAAGTCCTCGCCGGAGCCGATGGGCCACTGCACCGGGTGCGCGTTGGCCTTCAGGCGATCACGCATCATGTCGACCACGTTCCCGTAGTCGGCACCGACGCGGTCCATCTTGTTCACGAAGGCGACGCGTGGCACGCCGTAGCGGTCCGCCTGCCGCCAGACCGTCTCGGACTGGGGCTCGACGCCGGCCACCGCGCAGAAGACCGCAACCGCACCGTCGAGCACGCGGAGCGACCGCTCCACCTCGACGGTGAAGTCCACGTGCCCGGGCGTGTCGATGATGTTCACCCGGTACTCGACGTCGTTCCGCTTCCAGAAGGCGGTGGTGGCAGCCGAGGTGATCGTGATCCCCCGCTCCTGCTCCTGCTCCATCCAGTCCATCGTCGCGGCGCCGTCGTGCACCTCGCCCACCCGGTGCAGCCTCCCCGTGTAGAAGAGGATGCGCTCCGTCGTCGTGGTCTTTCCGGCATCGATGTGCGCCATGATGCCGATGTTCCGGAAGTGCTTGAGGGGGTGGAGCCTGGGCATGTCATTCATCCTTCTGGAATCGGGGGACTGGCCCCCGCCTGGGTTGTCACTCGCGTGTCGTGCCGCTTCCCCGGGGGGGTTACCCCCAACGAAAGGAGCGCGCGCGGACCTCCTGCCGTGATCACCCTTCGATGATCGCTGGCCCGCCCGCGCTCCCGGAAGTCCGGCGGCACCCGGACTTCCACCGCCATGGCCCTCCCGGCGGGAAGGCGGCGGCTCGTCTTTCCGGAATCCGACCTACCAGCGGTAGTGTGCGAACGCCTTGTTCGCGTCGGCCATCCGGTGCGTGTCCTCCTTCTTCTTGATCGTCGCGCCTTCGCCCCGCGAAGCGGACATCAGCTCCGAGGCCAGTCGCTCGGACATCGACTTCTCGCCCCGGGCGCGGGCGTAGCCCACCAGCCACTTGATGGCCAGCGCGTTGCGGCGCTCCGGGCGAACCTCGACGGGAACCTGGTACGTGGCACCCCCGACGCGGCGGCTCTTGACCTCGACCGCAGGCTTCGCGTTCTGCAGCGCCTGCTGGAACACGGTCAGGCCGGGCTGCCCCGTCTTCTCCTCGATGACGTCCATCGCATCGTAGAAGATCGACTCGGCGGTGGACTTCTTCCCATCGAGCATGATGGCGTTGATGAACTTCGACACCACCGGCGACTCGTACTTCGGGTCGAGGGTGACGTCGCGCTGTTCGGCGCGGGAACGACGGCTCATGGAATCTTCTCTTCTCTACGCTGTCAGGCGACCGGGTCAGCCCTTGGGCCGCTTGGCACCGTACTTGGAACGACCCTGGCGGCGGGCGCTCACGCCCGAGGCGTCGAGCGTGCCGCGGATCGTGTGGTAGCGCACGCCCGGGAGGTCCTTCACACGACCGCCGCGGATCAGGACGATGGAGTGCTCCTGCAGGTTGTGACCCTCACCGCCGATGTACGACGTCACCTCGTAGCCGTTCGTGAGCCGCACGCGGGCCACCTTTCGGAGGGCGGAGTTCGGCTTCTTCGGCGTCGTGGTGTAGACGCGGGTGCAGACGCCACGCTTCTGGGGGTTCCCCTGGAGCGCGGGCGACTTGTTCTTCTTCTGAACGTTCTTGCGGCCCTTTCGGACGAGCTGACTGATCGTCGGCATCGCTACTCACATCCCTGTGGACAAGAAACCGCGCCGACACGCTGCTCCGGCGCGGAGATCCCCGGAGCACCGATCCGCCTCGCAACGCGCGGGCGGGGGCCTCCGGGCGGCCGGGCCAGAGGCCTCGGCGCATAGACTGTATAAGGTAGATGGCACCCTTAAAGCTGTCAACGGCGTTGCCCCGCGCGGGGAGGTGCGGGAGCTTTCCGGATGGCATCGATCTCCGCCCCCCCGCCCGTCGTCGCCTACCAGGGCGAGCCGGGCGCCTTCAGCGAGGAGGCCCTGCGCCTCCACTTCGGCGACCGGGCCCGGCCCCTCCCCTGCCCCGACTTCGAGGCGGCGGCGGGCGCCGTCCTCGGTTCACGCGCCGCCTTCGCCGTCCTCCCGGTCGAGAACTCGGGGGCCGGCCCCGTCGAGGCCGCGAAGGCCGCGATCCGGTCCTCCGGGCTCGCCCAGGTGGCCCGGGTCATCCTTCCCCTTCGCCAGATGCTCCTGGGCCTTCCGGGCGCCCGGATGGAGGCCCTTCGGGAGATCCGTTCCCACCCCATCGCGCTGGCCCAGTGTGCCCGGTTCCTGGCGGCGCACCCGGGGATCGTCGCCCGGGCCGTCGGCGACACGGCCGGCGCGGCCCGGGAGGTGGCTGCGTCGGGAGATCCCGGGCTGGGTGCGCTGGCGTCGCTGGCCGCAGCCGAGGCCTGGGGGCTCCAGGTCCTGGCCGCGGACGTCCACGACGACCCGGAGAACCGCACCACCTTCGTCGTGGTCGCCCGACCCGGCACATCGGGCGCGGAACGCCACGGGGGCTGAGCCGCCGCAGCGACCCAGCCCCCGGGCGTCGATCCTCTTCCCGCGTCGCCGCGTCAGTCGACGGCCGCTTCCTCGGCGGGCTCGATTCCGAGCCCGGGGAGCAGGCCGCCCGGCGCGGTCAGCGGAAGGATCTCCTCGTCGTAGAACGACTCGTCCACCATGAACTCGATGTCGGAGTACCGGTGGATTCCGGTACCCGCCGGGATCAGGTGTCCGATGATGATGTTCTCCTTCAGCCCCTTCAGGTCGTCGCGCGCACCGCGGACTGCCGCGTCGGTGAGGACGCGGGTCGTCT
>JBJHBX010000344.1:0-3779 GCA_050485725.1 Gemmatimonadales bacterium
TTCATGCACATCAGCCCCGACGACGACAAGGAGGTGGCGCTGCTTCGAAACGATGCGCCGGTGACGTGGCGGCAGGTGGCCAAGGACGGGGCCGACCTTCCGCCGCACCAGGTGGCCGAGGGGCCCGCCGAGCTCCGCATCCATGTCGGAGAGACCTTCGACTTCCTCTGGGCGCCCACCGAGCCGGGGGAGTACACCCTCCGGATCGTGACCGACTTCGACGCCGGCGCACCCCTCTTCCCGCGCGATGCGCCCCCGCCCGACACGCTTCGCATTCCGATGGTGGTGGGAGATGCGGATGCGGGGGTGCGGGAAATGGGCGCGGCGGCAGGTGCCCCGATCCGGCCAACCCGCGCGGGCGCCGCGCAGCCGACGCCCCGGTCCGAGCCCATCCCCCGCTTCGAGCCCGGCCCCTGCCCCTTCGAGGCGGAGCCCGAGGTGCTGGCGCAGTTCCGGTGCGGGAGCCTGACGGTGCTGGAGGACCGCTCCCGGCCCGATGGCCGGACGCTGAAGCTTGCGGTCGCGGTTCTTTCCAGCACGAGCGATGACCCGCAGCCCGATCCGCTCGTAGTGGTCCCGGGCGGTCCCGGCGATGCGTATCTCCACAGGTTCGCTGCCGCGGTGGCGAGCGAGATCCGGGCGGACCGGGAGATCGTCGCCTTCGACCCGCGCGGCACCGGCTTCTCGGAGCCTGCCGTCTGCTCGGATCTCGACCAGGAATGGCAGTGGATCCGATGGGTCGTCGACCTGGAGCCAGAGGAGCGTCGGCGGGAGGAGATCGCGGCCCTCGAGAGGTGCCGCAGGGAGATCGAGCGGGAGCGCATCGACCTTTCGCAGTACAACACCCACAACGACGCCCTCGACCTGGACGACCTGCGCCGTGCCCTGGGCTACGATCGCTGGAACGTCTGGGGACGTTCGTACGGATCCCTCGTCGCCCTCGAAGGGCTCAGGGCCACGCCGCAGGGAATCCGGAGCGTGGTCCTGGACGGACCGACGCCGCCGGATGTGGGCCGGTCGATCGAGGAACGGAACCGCAAGTTCGCCGACGCCCTGAGCCGCCTGTTCGCCGGCTGCGCGGATGAGCCTTCCTGCGATGCAGCCCTTCCCGACGCGGAGGCGCGGTTCTGGGAGGCGATCGAGGGCCTGGACCGGGAGCCCATGGTCATCCCGACAGGCGGGCGAGCCGGGCTGCCGGACCCGGTCGTGCTGCGGGGGGCCAACCTCGCGGCCGGCGCAAGACGGGCGCTCTACTCCCGGTCTGCCCGCCTTTCGATGCCCCTGGTCGCCCACGAGGTGCTGGCGAGGAACGAAGGCTTCGTCCTCGAGGTCGTGGCGCAGATGGTGACGTCCTCGTGGACTCCGCGGGCCTGGAAGTACCTGAGCGTGGACTGCCACGACCGCCATCCCTTCACCGGGCTCCCGTCGCCCGTACCTGCGCACGAGCGCGGTGAGGCGGTCCTCGCCGGGGCCGGGCGGGCGGAGTACGACCCGGCCATCTGCGAGGCCTGGCACCCCTTCCGCGCCGACGCGGCCTTCGCCGCACCGGTCGTCTCCGCCACCCCGGCGTTGATCCTGACCGGTGAGTTCGACCCCGCAGCGCACCGGGCCTATGGCCCTCATGTCGCCGCCTCGCTCGAGCGCGCCCAGCTCGTCGAGGTCCCGGGCGGAGGCCATGTGGAAGGGAACCAGTCGCCCTGCGCCCGGGCGATGATCGCCGAGTTCCTGCGAGACCCCGGGCGCTCCGTCGACACGGACTGCCTGGCCACGCTCCCCCCGGTGCGATTCGCGACCCGGGTGGAGGAGCCGTCGGGGGACGGGACCGCGACCCGGCGCCAGGCGGGGCCCACGGATCCCTCCCCTGGGTCTCCCGGCTTCGGAACCGGGGACGCGAGTGGCGTCTCGGCCCAGGTCGCGCCCCGTACCTACCACGCCACGATCCGCCGCACCCCCTGGGGCGTGGCCCACATCGAGGCCGCCGACCTGGGCAGTCTCGGCTTCGGCGAGGGGTACGCCCAGGCGGAGGACCATGTCTGCACCATTGCCGAACAGATGATGGGGGCGCGGGGAGAAAGGGCGCGGTTTCTCGGTCCAGGCCAGGGGGATGCGAACGTTCTCGCCGATCTGGCGGTGAAGGGACTCGCCGTGCGGGAACGGGCCCTGGAGCTCCTTTCCGAGCAGCCCCCCGAGGTCCGGGGCTGGGCGGACGGGTTCGCCGCAGGCTTCAACCGGTACCTGGCCGATGCCAGTCCGGACGCGATCCCGGCCTGGTGCCGCGATGCGGAGTGGTTGCTTCCCATGTCCGGCGACGACCTCGCGACGTACGTGCGGATGGGCAGCCTGGCTGCCCTCCCCCTGGCCCCCGCCATCCTCCAGGCTGCGCCTCCCGGAGCGTCGGAGGCAGGATCTGCAGGCCGGGCCGACGGGGAAGAACAGGCGCGCGATCCCCTCGAGGTCGCATGGAGCTGGGACGAGGCCTCGGCAGGGGCCTTCGCATCCAATGGATGGGCCCTGGGAAGAGACCGAACCGCCTCCGGACGGGGGATGCTCGTGACGAACCCCCACTACCCCTGGACCGGCCCCAACCGGTTCTGGGAAAAGCACCTTGTCATTCCCGGTGTGCTCGACGTGTACGGGGTGAACCTGATCGGAGTCCCCGGGGTGGGCATCGGGTTCAACGAGGGGGTGGCCTGGACCCACACCGCGTCCCAGGGGAGCCGGCGCACCCTCTATGCCCTCGAGCTGGATCCGGAGGATCCCCTGCGCTACCGGCATGGAGACACCCTGCACCCCCTCGTCGCCCGCGAGGTCGAGGTCGAGGTGCGGGGGCGTGACGAGCCGGTTCGCAGAACACTGTGGTTCAGCCATCACGGGCCCGTGGTCGGCGCGGCCCCCCTCCAGTGGACCCGGGAGCAGGCCTTCGCCGTGCGCGATGCGGGAGAGGACAACCTGGGCATGTTCCTGCACATGCTGGCCACCGCCCGGGCTCGCTCGGTGGAGGAGCTCCGCGACGCGCACGCCCGGTACCAGGCCATCATGCACTTCCACACGGTGGCGTCGGACTCCGCGGGATCGGCCTGGTATGTCCACTCCCCCGCCACGCCCAACCTCGCCCCCCGGGCGCTGGAGGCCTGGCAGGACCGGGTCGGCCTCGACCCCCTGGTCGCCCGGATGGCTGGCCAGGGCGCCATGCTCCTGGACGGAAGCGACCCCTTTTTCGACTGGGTGGAGGCGCCGGAGGCCGCCCGCGCGGGGATCGTTCCGGTTCGGGATCTCCCCCAGATCCTCCGCACGGACTATGTCTTCAACGCCAACGGCCCATACTGGGTGGCGCATGGCGAGGTGCGCATCGAGGGCGACCACTCCCCCCTCCACGGGATCCCGGGGTCCCCGCTTTCCCTCCGGAGCAGGAACAACGTCCTTCACCTGGAGAACCGCGTCCCCGGTCTTCCGGTGGGCGCGGACGGGCGCTTCACCCTGGAGGCCGTCCAGGCCGCCATCCGGTCGGAGCGGAGCCTGGCCGCCGACCTTCTCGTGCCCGAGCTGGTGGAGCGATGCAGAGGGACGCCGGTGGTGATCCTCGCGGAGGGCGAAAGGGTCGACCTGGGGGGGGCGTGCGCGGTGCTCGCCGCCTGGGACCGGCGCTTCACCCCCGAGAGTCGCGGCGCCGTCCTCTTCCGGGAGTGGGTGAGCCGCTATGAGGTCGGCGACACGGAGCGCGCGGGCGCCCTCTTCGCCCACGACTTCGACCCTGACGACCCGGTCCACACCCCAAGGGG
>JBJHBX010000345.1:0-3771 GCA_050485725.1 Gemmatimonadales bacterium
CAGGAGGGGGAGTTCACCCGCACGCGCGTGGGCAGTTCGGACGCGAGCGGCCGCTACCACCTGTGCGGTGTGCCCCCGGGCGCCCGGTTCATCCAGCTCCAGGGCCAGCTCCTGGGCCGCATGAGCTCCCTTGAAGAGGTGGAACTGACTGGCCCTGCCCTGGTCCTCCACGACGTCGAACTCCGCATGGCGACCCGGGCGCAGGGGCGGGCCACACCCGGTTCCGGCGTAGTCCAGGAGCGGATCCTGGCCGAGGCCGCCGCGCATGGCCTCGGCGACCTGGGAGGCGAGCTGCTCGACGCCACCACGGGCGAACCCATTCGCCAGGCGGTCGTGCAGGTCGCAGGCCTCCCTCTCCAGGCGATCTCCGATGCGAACGGGCGCTTCCGCTTCGAGGACGTACGCCCGGGAAGCTGGCGTCTCGAGATTCGCCACCTGGGCTACGACGTCACCTCGGACCCGGTCGACGTTCCGGGCGGACGCGACGTCTTCGTGCGCCTGCGCGTCGAGCCGCAGGCCATCGCGCTGGCAGGAATCGACGTCACGGCCCGGAGCGCGGTGCAGGAGCTGGCCCGCATCACCCCCTTCCGCCGTGACATCGTCTACGGCGAGGCCATGCTCATCGAGGAGGAGCGGGGTGCGAGGGCCCACGAAATTCTCAGGCGGTCCTCGCCCGGCATCAGGGTGGTCGAGCGGCACCGGGAACTGGGGCCACCGGTCGTCTGCGTCGAGATGAACCGCAGCGTCCAGCGCTTCATGAACACCGAAACCGACCGCGGCATCTCTATCGCACCGGCGTGCGACGGCATGGTTCAGTTGATCCTCGACGGCATCCGCGTTCCGCCCGATGAGACGAGCGACCTCCTCCGCACCCTTCCGGCCGCCGACATCGAGAGCATCGAGATCCTGAATCCGGTCGAGGCGGCGACGCTCTACGGCACCTCGGGGAACGTGGCGAACGGCGTCGTCGTGATCCACACCCGGGGGCGTGGCCCCTACGCCTCACCGCTTCGGAACCGGCACCCCGGGGGTTGAGCCGGGGGGGGGGCGAGCCGCGGGGTCCCGAGCCGCAGCGGGGGATTCGGGAATCGGGATGCGAAGCCTGACCGACAGTGGCGAACCCGGAGCTTGAGCCGCCGGGAGAGGATGGAACCCGCAACCCGCGGCGGGAGCGCGGCCGGTCGTTGCCCGGACGGGGGATTGCGACTACACTGATAGTCGTGCGCCGCTTCCATCTCCTCCGCCGCCCCTCCGCCTGGCTCGGCGTCGCTCGCCGTGACGCGCCCGGCGGCCCACACGGCGGCCCGCCCCACGACGCTCCAGGCCTCCCGCCCGGCGTCCGGGTCCGCGTCCCCCTCCGTCTCGCGCGCCGGTCCGCGCCCATCGCCGCGATCCTGTCCGCAACCCTCGCCGCGTCCTGCGCCACCGCCCGCCCCGAACCGGTCGAGCACGGCCCCGGCGAGGGGCCCCTGATCCTGATGGAGCCGCACTGGGACCAGGTCTGCCGCGATGCACGAACCCCGCTCGTCCTCCGCACCCCGTCGGAGGTCCTCTCCGACCCGGCCCTCGTGCGCGAGGCGGCCGCGCTCCTCCCCGACCCCGTCCGGGGCGAGCCCCACCCCCATGTCGACGTGGCGGTGAACTACGCCCGCTCGGGGGCGATCCGGAGCGTGCACCTGGCCGGACACAACGTCGACCCCGTGACCGCCGACGCCATCGAGGCACGGGTGGCTTCCGCCGTCCACCCCCAGGGTTCCCTGCTCCACCCCGTCTTCCTTCGCGTTCGCGTGACGCGCGAGCCGGCACCCGTGGTCCGCATCCTTCCCGGGCTCGACTGCCTCCCCCACATCAGCCACGAGGAGGACGAGCCCCCGCGCTTCCTCGGCGAGGCCCGGGTCGGCGGGCGCCTCGCGCCGTCGGCCGGTGGGAACTGGGTCGACGTCCGCATCCATCTCTCCCGGACCGGCGAGGTGCTGCGCCTGGAGGTCCTTCGTGGCGACGCCTCGCTCCTTCCGCGGGTCCGCGATGCCATGGCCGAGACCATCTTCGACCCGGCGCTGATCAACGGCGAGCCGGTCCGCGGGTCCCTCGTCCTTCCCTTCCGCTTTCCGGACTGAACCCGCCCGCCTACGTTCCCCCGGATCCGCACCCCGGGCGCGCCTCCCCGCAGCGCAGGAGGTCCCGGGTCCGCATCTCCCGACGGAGCCGGAGGGACTCATGGCCACGCGCAGGAACTTCCTCGCCTCGATGGTCGGTGCCGGCGTCGGCGCGACCCTCCCGGGATCCGCCCGGGCCGCATCCCCCGGGGATCCCTTCGCCTGGCTCGAGCCCGCCTCCCTCGACCGCGTCCTCGAGGCCTTCGGCAGCGCCCCCAAGGACCCCGACGCCGCTGCCCGCGACGAGGACCTCTGGCGCGAGGTCCAGCAGGCGTTCAGGGTCGACCGCACCCTCGTGAACCTGAACAACGGGGGGGTGAGCCCGGCTCCGGGCGTGGTGCAGGACGCCATGGCGCGCTACCTGGCCTTCTCGAACGAGGCCCCGGTGCAGACCATGTGGCGGGTCCTCGAGCCGCAGAAGGAAGGGGTGCGCAGCCGGCTCGCGCGCGCGTTCGGAAGCGATCCCGAGGAGATGGCCATTACCCGGAACGCCTCCGAGGGCCTCCAGATCTGCCAGTTCGGCTTCGACCTGGAGCCCGGCGACGAGGTGCTCACGACGGACCAGGACTACCCGCGTATGCTCACCACCTTCGAGCAGCGGGCGCGCCGCGAGGGCATTCGCCTCGTGACCTTCCCGATCCCGGTGCCCGCCGAGGACCCGGCCGAGATCGTGCGCCGCTTCGAGGCCCGCATCACGGACCGCACCCGGCTCATCCTGATGTGCCACATCGTGAACATCACCGGGCAGATCCTTCCGGTGCGCGAGGTCGTGGAGCTGGGCCGCCGCAGGGGGATCCCGGTCATCGTCGACGGCGCCCACGCCTTCGCGCACTTCCCCTTCGCCCTCGACGAGCTGGGGTGCGACTACTACGCCACCTCGCTCCACAAGTGGCTCTTCGCCCCCTTCGGCACCGGCTTCCTCTTCGTGCGGCGCGACCGCATTCCCGGGCTCTGGCCCCTGATGGCCGCGTCGGAGGCCCGCGATGCCGACATCCGGAAGTTCGAGGAGATCGGCACGCACCCGGCGCCCAACTACCTGGCCATCGGCGCCGCGCTCACCTTTCACCAGGGGATCGGCGCCGAGCGAAAGGCCGCCCGCCTCCGGTACCTGCGCGACCGCTGGGCCGCGGAGCTCGGGGCCGAGGACCGCGTGCGCTTCAACACGAGCTTCGACCCCCGCTTCTCGTGCGGGATCGCGAACGTGGCAGTGGAGGGGATCGAGCCGGGAGCGCTCGCGGGGTGGCTCTGGCAGCGGCACCGCATCATCGTGACCCCGATCGGGCACGCCGACTGCCGGGGGCTTCGCATCACGCCCTCGGTCTACACGACCCTGGAGGAACTGGAGCGATTCGTGGATGCAATGAGGCAGGCAATGCGGGAGGGCGTGGCATGAGGCGGGGAGCGACGGCCCGGGGCGCCACGGCGGGGCTGCTGCTCGCCGCCTTCCTCGTCGCGGGGTGCGAGGGCGCCGCCCCGCCGCCGCCGGGGGAGGAGCCGGCAGGGTCGACCGTGCGGGTCCGGATCGACACCGGGCGGGCCCCCGCCGCCATCGGCCCTTACTCGCAGGCGGTGCTCGCGGGGAACACCCTGTACCTGGCGGGCCAGATCGCGCTGG
>JBJHBX010000346.1:0-3759 GCA_050485725.1 Gemmatimonadales bacterium
GAAGGGGACCAGGGGCTCCGGAACCTCGATCGACGCACGCAGCGCCTCGGTCAGGGCGGGGGCTTCCGAATCATCGCCGTAGCTCCGGACCACGGCCCCGCTCCGGTCGTAGGCCTGCACGATGAACCGATCGCCCGTGGCCACGAGGAACTCGCTTCCATCCACGGCGAAGGTGGTCGTTCTCAGGAACGGGACGCCCCCGAGCAGCACGCCGCTCGCGATCGCGCGTTCGTCCCCCGGAACCGTCGCCAGCGCGTGTCGCTCGAGGCCCTCGGCATCGTGTCGGGCAAGGCGAAGCTCCGGACGAACGATCCCCTCGCCCCCTTCCGGCGGCGGTGCCGTTCCCTGTCGGGCCGCGAGAAGGTCGCCGTCGGCGAACACGCCGAGGAGCATGGGGGGAGGTCCATCGGCCGCACCGGTTCCAGGGGTGATCGTACGACCGACGTCCCCGTCGGCCGAGAACACCGTGGCGCGCCTGAGCCCCGCATCCCATGCCACGATCGAATCGCCCGGCATCCGCTGGACCCAGCCCAGTCGTCGGAATTCCCCGGGCCCGTCCCCACTTCCTCCGAACGAGCGCACGAGCTCGCCCCCCGGGCCGAGGACCACGAGGCGTGACGACTGGTCTGCGACCACGAAGTCGCCCGATTCGAGCGCGACGACCGAGACGACCTGGTGGAACGGCTCACCGTTGCCGGGACTCTCGGCCGAGAACGCCGGCACCGGGTCCACCTCGAGACCGGCCGCCGGGTTCCCCTCGTTCCCCGGGCGGTCGAGCCCCCCGGTCTCGCAGGCGGCGAGGGATGCGGCGAAGGCGACTGCGAAGGCCGGCGCGACTGTGCGGCGACCCCGGCGGGTGCGTTTCATGGCTCTTCCCTGTTCTCGATGCCATGCGTTCGACGACCGGTTCGGGCGACTCCGAAGCTGGGTGGGCGGTGGCGGATGCGCCAGCCTCCCGCGCGGCCGGCCACGGTCACGCTGTCCTGCGGGCTCGCCGCGGCCACGCCCGCCTTCCTCGCGGCTCCCGCCCGCCTTCCTCGCGCCCCCGCCCGACTTCCTCACGGCTCCCGCCCGGCTTCCTTGCGCCCCCGCCCGACATCCTCGCGCCCCCCCGGCCTCCCCCCGGAAAAGGGCGCCAACGCCGCAAACGCGCGCTTTTTTCGGAACGCCTGCGGCGTACGGTTACCTGTAGGGAACCCCACGCCGCATCCGACGCTTCCGGGAAGGATCCCTTGCGGCTCCTGCGTCCCTGGAGGGCGCGAGGGCCGCAGTGATGCCTCGGGGAGGCCCACCTTTGCGGCGATCGCGCCCTTCGGCCCGACGCCGCGGCCCGTCGCAGCAAGCGGCGGCGAACTCGGCACGACCCGTGTGCCCCACGACCTCCGCGCCGTCCGCAGGCCCGGACCCGCACGGCCCTCGCCGGATGATCCAGCGGACCCGGACCCTCGAAGGGCCAACTAGAACTCCACCTCCAGCCGCGCGAGGTAGCAGATCGGCCCGCATCTCGGCCCGTTCGGCTGGAACCGGTCGTACTCGAGCCGCACCGACCGCGTGATGCCCCCCTCATCCCAGCGGACCTCGAGGACCGCATCGCTCGCCGTCACGCCCTGGAAGAACACCCCTTCGACGCACCAGCCGGCCACGGCATTCTCGCATTCGATGACCTGCGCCTCCTGCCCCGCCGGCGTCAGCGAGATCTCGAACACCGGGGGAACGGCGCCCGTGAGGCGCACGTCCACGCCGGTGTCGCAGCCGATCAGCGTGCAGTCCTGCAGGCCGAAGATGGAGTCGCACCCCAGCAGCATGGGGACCGCGAGAAGCGCGGCAAGCCCCGCGAGTGCGCTCAGCCTGGCGACGCGGGCGGTTTCGTTTCTCATGGTGCCTCGGTCAACGGTTCGGTGTGCGATGCGACCGGTACCGGTCGGAGCTCGAAGAAGGTGCCATCCCAGGGGGTGTACATCCACCCGTCCTCGCGCAGGATCAGCGTGGTTCCAGGACCGGACCAGTCGCCCGACCTGCATTCCACCTCGACCCGCTCGATCGGGTCCGGAAGCGAGCGGAGGTCGGCCGGGTTCACGCGGTACCCGTCGAGGAAATCCGCCCGCGAGAGCGAGGTCGAGGCATAGGTGGGCGTCGGACACCGGCGGTCACCGAAGACCGCCTGGTCCCGATCGAACCGAGCACCGGTACCCACCAAGGCCGCGGCATCCTCGGGACCGAGCGCCGAAAATCCCGGGGCTTCATGGCCGACGACTTCCCAGTGGCCTTCGAAGGCCCTCACCTCGTGCCCGCAACCCGGCAGGAGCCAGTTGACCGCGAGCCCTCCGAGTGCCCACGGCATCATGCGCGTGCGCACGCTCCCGCCACGTCTCACGGCCCGCCGCCAAGCACGCTTCGCGACATCCGGAGCATCTCGGAGGCCGGGTACTGGTCCGGCCAGGGGCTTTCCTCGATGATGCGCACGGTGTTCGCGTAGGCATCCCTGTTTTCCGCGAACCCGCTTCGGCCCCGGGGCGGAAGCATGGAGGTGAGCCGGAAGAAGTCCTCGGCCGTCATCCAGTGCTCGCCGGGGCCCGGCTCAGGATGGGTCCGCCCCCTGACGCGGTGCCACGACCCCTGGGGGTAGGCGGCCGCCGAGCCACGGACGTGGTACACGCCTTCAAGCGCACGAACCGACTCACCGGCGAAGGTCAGGACGACCTCCTCTCCCTGCGCCACCCAGGCCTCCTGACCCCAGGGGCGCGAGGAGCAGTCTGCGGTGTAGCTCCACGGCACGACGCGAATCAGCTCTCCCTCGGCCGGTGCCGCCTCTCCGCCGGTCGCCGCAAGGACCCGGAACTCCCAGGCCTGAGTCGTCTCTGGCGGGTCCATTTCACCGAAGTGGCCCCAGGGCATTCGAGCGGATCCGGGGCCCACGGCGACCGAGTCCGTCACGCCTGTGGCGCGCGCGTGGACGTACATGACCTGCTCGTGCGGCCCCCCGAAGAGCACCGGCACCGTGCACCGAGCCTCGGCGCCGGGCTCGATCGAAAGCATCGCAACCCATGAAAGGAACGGCACCATTGCGATCATTCTGCCTCCGCTGTGCTGGTGAGCCTCGCCCGCGTACCCCTTACCCCTGCTACTACAGGAATCGCGGGAGGGTCCCCGGTCCGGGGTCACGGGACCCGGGTCAGCTGCATGCGCGACGCGCCCGGCGGCCGCACGCCCCCCGAAGGGCCCAGGCGGCCTCGGGTCGGTTGGCGCCCGTTGTGGGTCGGCGGCCCCGTCACGGCTGCCTCGGACTCCCCGTGCGGATGCAGGCCAGCGTTCCCCACCCGACACGGACCAGGACGACTGCCACGTCCGTTCCGAACTCGGAGTAGGTAATCGAATCGACCGCGGTCCTGTAACCGATGCTCAGGACCCTGATCTCGTAGCGACCTCGAGGGATCCCCTTGAAGCGGACCTCGCCCCGGTGATCGGTGGAGCCGCCGATTCGATCGGGTACCACCGAAACCAGGGCGCCTTGCATCGGCCGAAGCGCGGCATCCGCCACCCGCACCACGAGCGCGCTGTCCCCGTCGACCAGCATGTCTTCGGTCACCACGGACGCTCCGTAGGCGGGCCCCACGCAGGGCTCGATCTCGGGTCGAGCCGTGGCGCACGCGGCGGTGGCGAAGACCATCGACACGAGTGGGAGCACCCCGCCGACCCGCTTCATTCCAGCCCCCCTTCCGCGTGTGGATCGGGCCTCAGCGCCTCCAGCGATGCCCTGCC
>JBJHBX010000347.1:0-3744 GCA_050485725.1 Gemmatimonadales bacterium
TCGGAGGCGCCACCGCGGTGGCGCTCGTCGGCGCGGGGCTCGCCATCGAGACCCCGGACGCGGCCTTTCCGACGCTCATCACCGAATACCTTCCCACCGGCGTGGGCGTGCTGATCATCCTGGCGGTCATGAGCGCAATCCTCTCCACGACCGACACCCGGCTCCACGCCACCGGGATGACGGTGGCCCGCGACATCTTCAGCTACTTCCGCCCGAAGGCCGATGAACGCCGCCTGATGAAGGTCTCCCGGATCGCAACGGTGGTGCTCGGTGTCACCGCGACCTGGGCCGCGATCGATCCGCCCGGAACGATCATCGTGCTCTACGGTTTTCGCGCGGTCCTCCTGACCAGCGCCTTCCTCGTGCCGGTCTACCTTGCCGTGTACTGGACCGACCTGGATGGGCGAGCCGTGATCGTGGCGGTGACCACCGGCGCGCTGGTCGGGCTCGTCACCCACCTCATGGGCGGCGGAATCGGCGCCATCCCCTCGACCTTCCTGGGGGTGGGCGCGGCGACGGTGGCGGTCCTTGCCGGGCAGCTCGCCCTGCGCTCGCGCGGGCCGAAGGCAACCCCGTCGCGATGAGTACCCGCATCGGTGTTCCGAAAGGGGTTCGCGACCGGGTCCTCAAGGCCGTGGACGCACTTGCCGACGAGGTTGTCGGCTTCACGAGCGAACTGGTCCGCATCCCCACCGTGAACCCTCCGGGGGAGTTCTACGTGGACTGTGCGCGCGCCATCGGGGCGAGGCTCGAGGGCTTCGGCTTCGATGTGGAATACCACGAGGCCGAAGGGCGCCCGGAGCACACCCGGGCGCACCCACGCGTGAACGTGGTGGGCACGCTCAGGGGGGCGAGGACGAACCCTCTCGTGCACCTGAACGGCCACTTCGACGTGGTCCCGGTGGGCGACGGGTGGACGAAGGACCCCTTCGGTGGAGAGGTGAACGAGGGCAGGATCTACGGGAGGGGGGTGGCCGACATGAAGGCGGGGATCGCCGCCGCCGTCTACGCCTCCGAGGCGATCCGCCGCGCGGGGGTGAAGCTCCTGGGCACCGTCGAGGTCTCGGGAACCGTCGACGAGGAGAGCGGGGGCTTCGCGGGAATGGGGCACCTGGCCGACACGGGGCGCATCGCACGGGGTCGAACCGACGCGGTGATCATTCCCGAGCCCCTCAACGTGGACCGGATCTGCATCGGCCACCGGGGGACATGGTGGTTCGAGGTCACGACGCTGGGGCACATCGCCCACGGGAGCATGCCCTTCCTCGGCACCAGCGCCATCGACCACATGGGGGCGTTCCTCGAGACCCTTCGAACCGAGCTGATCCCGGGCTTCAGGGACCGGATCACCGAGGTGCCGGTCGTGCCCCCGGCGGCACGGCACGCCACCCTGAACGTCAACGCGCTGCACGGCGGCCAGCCTGCCGGCGAGGTGCAGTCGCCCTGCGTCGCCGACAGGTGCGTCGCCACCTTCGACCGGCGCTTCCTGATCGAGGAGGGCTTCGAGGCCACCCGGAAGGAAATCGTGGGCATCCTCGACGGCATGGCGAAGCGGATCCCGGAGTTCCGCTACGAGATGCGCGACCTGATGATCGTCGACCCGGTTCGGACCCCCGCCGACGCCCCGGTCATCGGGGCCCTGGGGCACGCCATTGCCGGCGTCCTCGGGCGCGAGGCGGAGCTCGTGGCCAGCCCCGGCTCGTACGATCACAAGCATGTGCTTCGAAAGGCCGGGATCGAGAACTGCGTGGCGTATGGTCCCGGGGTCCTCGAACAGGCGCACCAGCCCGACGAGTGGTGCAGCGTCGAGGACCTCCTGAACGCGACGCGCGTCCTGGCGCTCTCCATCCTGGAGCTGGCGGGGGTGGAGGGCGGCTGAAGGCGAACCCGCCGGACCCGCCGCATCAGCCGATGCGGTCCTCCACGGCCCGGGCGAGTTCGAGGGTCGTCGCTCTGCCCCCCAGGTCCGGGGTGCGGACCCGCCCCGCGGCGAGAGTGTCCTCGATGGCCCGCATCACCCGGGCCGCGGCTTCGTGCAGCCCCAGGTGGTCCAGCATCAGCGCCCCCGCCCAGATCGTCCCGATCGGGTTCGCGATTCCGCGTCCGGCAATGTCCGGGGCCGACCCGTGGATGGGCTCGAACATGGAGGGATGCGTCCGCTCGGGATTCAGGTTCGCGCCGGCACCGACCCCCAGGCTCCCGCTGATGGCCGCTCCCAGGTCGGTGAGGATGTCGCCGAAGAGGTTCGACGCCACGATCACGTCCAGCGTCTCGGGGTGGGTCACCATGCGGGCGGCCAGGGCATCGACGTGGTACGATCTCCACGGTACGCCGGGGTAGTCCGCGGCTACCTCCTCCACCACCTCGTCCCAGAGGACCATGGAGTACTGGAGCGCGTTGGACTTGGTCGCGCTCTGCACGGTGCCGCCCGGGCGAGCGCGTGCCAGCTCGAATGCGAAGCGGACACAGCGCTCGACGCCCCGTCGGGTGAAGACCGCGGTCTGCTCGGCGTACTCGTCCTCCGTCGCGCTGCCGAAGCGCCCCCCCCGGCCCAGGTACTCACCCTCGGCGTTCTCCCGGACGCAGACCATGTCGATCGCCTCGGGACCCCGGCCGGCAAGGGGGCTGGCGACGCCCGGGAGGAGCCGCATGGGCCGCAGGTTGATGTACTGGTCGAAGCGCTGACGAATCGGGAGGATGAGCTCCCGCACCGAGACGTGGTCCGGCACGTCGGGGCGCCCGACGGCCCCGAAGAAGATGGCGTCATGGTCGCGGAGCCGGTCGAGGCCGTCGGCGGGCATCATGCGGCCCGCCTCCTGGTGGAAGTCGCACCCCCAGGGGTAGCGGGTCCATTCGAGCGCCGCGCCCCCGGCCCGGGCCGCCCGTTCCAGGAGGGGAATGGCGGCCTCCACCACCTCCGGGCCGATCCCATCCCCGGCGATGACCGCGATTTCGAAGCGTGCCACTATCCCTGGTCCATGCCCGGAGGCTGGAAGCGGCCGTCGATGGCCGTCCAGCCCCCGTCCACGAAGAGCACCGCTCCGGTCATGTAGCTTGCGGCGTCCGACAGGAGAAAGGCCGTAGGACCCGCGAGTTCCTCGGGCCGGCCCCATCGACCGAGAGCGTTCCGTTCGGCATACGCCCGGTACCAGTCCGGGTGTGCCTTGATCGGCTCGGTAAGCGGGGTCTCGACCACCCCGGGGGCGAGGGCGTTGACCCGCACCCCGTGCCGCCCAAGCTCGGCGGCCGCGGTCCGCACGAGCTGGACCACCCCGGCCTTCGTCGCGGCGTAGACGCTCTGGCCCGGCTCCACGACCTGCGCCCGGATCGAGGCGTAGAGGACGATGCTCCCGCCGCTCCCGTCCCGCATGCACCGTGCGCCGGAGCGCAGGGCGTTGAAGTGTCCCTTCAGGTTCACGCGCACGACCCGGTCGAACTCGTCGGCCGTGTAGTCCAGAATGGGCTTCCGGACATTGATCCCGGGGGTACAGACGAGCCCGTCCAGGCCTCCCCTTCGTCCGGCGAGCGCGGCGAGGGTGTCGTCCACGGCTTCGCCATCGACGATGTCCAGCGCGCCGGCTTCCGCCGAGTCGCCCGCGTCCGCGATCTCGATGGCAACCGCCGAAGCGGCGGCCTCGTCGATGTCGAGGCAGGCGACGTGGGCTCCGAGTGCGGCGCAGCAACGGGCCACGGCCCGGCCGATTCCGCTTCCCGCGCCCACGATGGCGACGGTCCGACCTGTCA
>JBJHBX010000348.1:0-3737 GCA_050485725.1 Gemmatimonadales bacterium
TCCCCCCGAAGGTGCCAGGGGAGAGGAGCGGGGGATCCGCTGGCGGGGGGTGGGTCGGGTCGTCATCGGCAGCGTCCTGGTCGGGCAGTGAGAACCCAGAGAACTCGAACATGGATACGGCGGCGAGGGCCTCGACGCCATGGCCTCCGTCCGTCAGCGCCGCCAGGTCCACCCCGGATCGAGGTAGGTCGCCTCGAGTTCGCGCGCCCCCTCCTCCTCGTCGGGCGTCAGCCCGTCGGCCCGGTCCCAGGCCCCTCCGAAGGCTCCGGCAAGAGACGCCTCGAGGGTCGCCGCCACCGTGCCGAAGGCGGGGGTGAAGCCGAGGAGGTCGCGGAGCGTGACCCCGGCGTCGGCGGCGGAGGTCCGCCCCGTGGACCCCGGCGTCCACCCATCGTTCGCAAGTGCGTCCAGGCGGATCGTCGGGCGGTCCAGGAGGAGGGAGCCGTGCTGGAGAAGCGTCGCTCCCATCCGGACCTGCGCGCTTCCGGCGAGCTTCCTGCCCCCCGCCACCACCTCGCCGGCCGCCGGCGCCCCGAAGCAGGCGCCGGCGTCGGGGCCCGGTGTGCGCCCGTCCGGCGCGGCGAGCCCCGCACCCTCCACCCCGAGGGCGGCGATGGCCCGGACCAGCGCCTCGTTGACGGCGCGGTAGAGCTTCCGCAGGCTTCCCGGACCGGCCACCGGCGCAACCACCGCGTACGTCAGCTCCCGGTCGTGCATGACCTCCCGACCACCGGTGGGACGCCGGACGACCTCCACACCCAGCGACGCGAGCGCATGGGGGTCGTATCTGGGGCGCCCCGCCTGGTTCCGGCCCAGGGAAAGGGCCGGGCGTCGCCAGCGGTAGATGCGGAGCACCCCCTCGCCCTCGCCGCGGGAACGGGCCAGCGCCTCGTCGACGGCCATGTTGCGCGCAGCGCCGGCGGGCGGATCCCGGAGGATCCGCCACCGAAGCCCGCGGAAGGGGAACGGGTCGCCGCCGTCAGCCCTGGGCAAGCTCCAGCGTCTCCCCCGGGTTCGGGAGCTCGACCCGTGCCCGGCCTCCCACCCTCTGCCGGAAGGCGTCAGGGTCCTGCTCGATCTCGGGGAAGGTCCCGTAGTGCATCGGCACGACCACCCGCGGCGCGATGAATTCGACGGCCCGGGCCGCATCCTCGGGACCCATCGTGTAGTTGTCGCCGATGGGGAGAATCGCCACGTCCACCTGCCCGCGCAGCAGCTGCATGTCGGTGAGGAGGGCCGTGTCACCCGCATGGTACACCCGTACACCGTCCACCTCGAAGAGGAATCCGCCCGGGGTGCAGCTCCAGCTGCCCGAGTCGTCGCCGTGCACGTGCCCGCCGTGCAGGGCGGCCGTCATCTTCACCCGGCCGAAGGGGAATGCGTAGCCTCCCCCGACCCCGAGCGCGTGCAGCTTCTCGAGCCCCTGCGCCGCGGCGAACTGGATGATCTCGAAGCTCGAGACGAGGGTCGCCCCGGTTGCACGGGCCAGCGGGATCGCGTCCTTGAAGTGGTCGGCGTGGCCGTGGGTGCAGAAGATGAAATCCACCCGGCCGACCTCGGAAAGGGACCGGTCGGCCTTCGGGTTCCCCTCGAACCACGGGTCGATCAGGATGCGGGTCCCGTCGGCGGTCTCCAGGGTGAAGGTGGCGTGTCCATGCCAGGTCAGCTTCGCCATGTCGTGGCTCCTCGGGTGGAAGTTCTCCGGGTTCGGGCGGTTCCTTCTCCGATCACTCGGCGTAGGCCTCGATGGGGGGGCAGGCGCAGACCAGGTTCCGGTCGCCATGGGCGTTGTCGACCCTGCGCACCGTGGGCCAGAACTTGCCGGCCCTGGTCCAGGGCGCCGGGAAGGCGGCCTGTTCCCGGGTGTAGGCGTGGTTCCAGTCTTCCACCAGCACCGAGCCCGCGGTGTGCGGCGCGTGCTTCAGCGGATTGTCCTCCCGGTCCATCAGCCCCATCTCGATCTGCTGGATCTCGGCGCGAATCGAGATCAGTGCGTCGCAGAGCCGATCCAGCTCGTCCTTCCCCTCGGACTCGGTGGGCTCGACCATGATCGTCCCCGGCACCGGCCACGACATCGTGGGGGCGTGGAAGCCGTAGTCCATCAGGCGCTTCGCCACGTCTTCCTCGGTCACCCCGCTCGACTTCCGGAAGGGTCGGAGGTCCAGGATGAACTCGTGGGCCACACGTCCGTTCTTCCCCCGGAAGAGGACATCGAAGTGGCCCTCGAGCCGCTTCGCCATGTAGTTGGCATTCAGGATCGCCACCTCCGTCGCCTTCCTGACGCCGTCCCTGCCCAGCATGGCGATGTAGGCCCACGAGATCAGCAGGATGGATGCGCTCCCCCACGGGGCCGCCGACACCGGTCCGATGGCGCGGTCCCCGCCGGTGGCCACCACCGGGTGCCCGGGAAGGAAGGGCGCCAGGTGCGGGGCGGCGCAGATCGGACCCATGCCCGGCCCGCCACCGCCGTGGGGAATCGCGAAGGTCTTGTGGAGGTTGATGTGGATCACGTCGGCCCCGTAGTCGCCGGGACGGCAGAGCCCCACCTGTGCGTTCAGGTTGGCCCCGTCCAGGTAGACCTGCCCTCCGCGGTCGTGGATCACCTGGCAGACCTCGCGGATGTGGGTCTCGAAGACGCCGTGGGTCGACGGATAGGTCACCATCAGCGCGGCCAGCCGGTCGCGATGCTGGTCGGCCTTGGCCGTCAGGTCGGCCAGGTCGATGTTCCCGTCATCATCGCACCGCACCACGACGACCCGCATTCCGGCCATGACCGCCGAAGCGGGGTTCGTTCCGTGGGCCGACGACGGGATCAGGCAGACGTCGCGGTGACCCTCGCCCCGGTCCTCGTGCCAGGCCCGGATCACGAGGAGTCCCGCATACTCGCCCTGGGCACCCGAATTGGGCTGCAGGGAAACGGCCGGGAGCCCCGAGATCTCGCCGAGCCAGCGCTCGAGGTCGTCCACGATCCGCCGGTACCCCTCGACCTGGTCCGCCGGCGCGAAGGGGTGGACGCGGTTGAACTCGGGCCAGCTCACCGGGATCATCTCGGTGGTGGCATTCAGCTTCATCGTGCACGAACCGAGGGGGATCATGCTGGTGTTCAGCGAAAGGTCCTTCACCTCGAGCGCATGCATGTAGCGGAGCATCGCGGTCTCGGAGTGGTGGCGATGGAAGACCGGGTGCTCCATGAAGGGAGAGCTCCGTCGGAGCTCCGCCGGGAACGACGGGCCCTCGTCCATTTCGCGGTGGAGATGCTCCGGGTTCCAGTGGACCGAGGTGTCCTCGCCGCCGAAGATCCGGAAGAGCTCCGACAGGTCGCTCGCGGTGACCGCCTCGTCCATGGCAATGCCCACCGAGCCGTCGCCGAAGTGACGGAAGTTGACGCCCGCGTCGCGCGCGCGCGCCGCCAGGGCCTCGGCGGCGGAGCCGCTCTCGGGAACGCCCATGCGCCCGGCGGAGGGACGCACGCGTATCGTGTCGAAGAAGTGCTCGGAAAGCACCTCGTGCCCCTGCCGCCGAAGCCCCTCGGCGAGGACGCGGGCCAGGTCATGCACCCGGCGGGCGATTCCGCGCAGCCCGTCCGGCCCGTGGTAGACCGCGTACATCGAGGCCATGATGGCCAGGAGCACCTGCGCCGTGCAGATGTTCGAGGTGGCCTTCTCGCGCCGGATGTGCTGTTCCCGCGTCTGGAGCGCCATGCGGAGGGCGCGGTTCCCGTCGGCATCGACCGAGAC
>JBJHBX010000349.1:0-3727 GCA_050485725.1 Gemmatimonadales bacterium
GAGCGCCCGCGTCCTGAACGAGGATCGGGCCCTCCTTCTCTTCCCCCTCCTGTCGGCCGCGGCCTTCGTCGCGCTGTCGGCGACCTTCGTGCTTCCGGTGCTGGCCCTTGACGGCTTCGAGGTGCTGATCGACGAGCGCCCGGGCGTCGTCTTCGGACTCGGCTTCCTCTTCTACCTCGCCCAGTACTTCATCGCCTTCTACTTCAACGCCGCCCTCGTGGGCGCCGCGCTGATCCACCTGGACGGCGGACGCCCGACCCTGGCCGAGGGGCTCCGGATCGCGTCGGACCACGCGGCGCCGATCCTGGGGTACGCGGCCATTTCGGCCACCGTGGGCCTCTTCCTGAGCGCACGGGGCCGCCGCGGCCAACTCGGGGGGCAGGTCGTTTCCGGGATCCTCGGCACGGCGTGGAATCTCGCCACCTTTCTTGCCGTGCCGGTCCTGGTCACGCGGGACATGGGCCCCATCGATGCCCTGAAGGAAAGCGCCCGGCTCCTGCGTCGCACCTGGGGAGAGCAGATCTCCGGGGTCGTGGGCATGGGCCTCGCCTTCGGTGTGCTGGGCGCGGTACTGGCGGCGGCCAGCTTCGGGCTCGCGTTCGTGGCGGCGGGGCTCGGTCCTTTCGGATTCGTGCCGGTGATCGGCCTTCTCGTGGTCTTCTGGGTCCTCTTCGCGCTGGCGACCACGGCACTCCAGGGGATCTACCGGGCGGCCGTCTACCGGTTCGCGCTGACCGGTGACGCGGGCCACGGTTTCGAAACGATCCGGATGCGAGACGTGGTGGAGTCCTGAAACCCCTTGACGACGGGGTTCTTGCGGCAACCGGATTCGGGGTGAAAGATCTGTGTAAGCCCGGGCGGCCCGGATTGGCCGCTTGCGGCGCCTACACCTCTCCCTTCGGAGGCCCGCCATGATCCCTCTCCGTTCGATCTTCTCACCCCTCCGTTCCCCACCGATGCTGGTTCTCGCGGCGCTGGCCTTCATGGTCGGAGCCGCCGAGGCGCAGACCGGCACGGTGCAGGGAACCGTCATCGACGCCCAGAGCGGCCGTGTGCTTCCCGGCACGCAGATCTCGATTCCGGGAACGCAGCGCGGGACCATCGCCAACGCCCAGGGGCGCTACGTTCTCGAAAACCTGCCCGCCGGACCGGCCACCGTCCGCTTCCAGATCATCGGCTACGAGACGGTGGAGCGTGAGGTCACGGTTCAGGCCGGGCAGACGACGACGCTGGACATCCAGCTCCGTACCCGGGCCCTGGCCATGGACGAGCTGGTGGTGACCGGCGTGGGGCAGGCGACCTCGCGTAGACAGCTCTCGACCTCGGTGGCGGTGCTCGGCGAGCAGGCCATTGCCGAGGCCCCGGTCCAGTCCATCGACCAGCTTCTCCAGGGGCGCGTCGCCGGAAGCACCGTGAGTGCGGTCTCGGCCCAGCCCGGCACCGGCTCCCAGGTCTCCTTCCGGGGCGTCAGCTCGGTCTTCGGATCGCAGACGCCCGTCATCTACGTGGACGGTGTCCGCGTCGACAACTCGCAGGCCACGGCCCTCGGCACCGGGGGCGAGCAGTCCTCCGCGCTGGCCGATCTGCTGACCTCCGACATCGAGCGGATCGAGGTCACCCGCGGTGGCCCCGCCTCGACCCTCTACGGCTCCGATGCCGCCACCGGGGTGATCCAGATCTTCACGAAGCGGGGGCGCCCCGGTGCCCCGCGGATCACCGCCCGGGTCGAGCAGGGCGTGGACGTGCCCGAGCTCAAGTACATCCTCGACGCCGAGAACATCTACCCGTCGCGCGTCGAGTCCGGTGAGCTTCCCGGCGACTTCCTGGCCCGGAACTTCTTCCAGACCGGCTGGGTGCAGAGTTACTCGCTCGGCGTCTCGGGCGGATCGGAGACCGTGACCTACAACGTGAGCGGCCGGGTCCAGGACGCCGAGGGCGTGCAGCCCAAGAACTCGAGCGGCCTGATCTCGACCCGGGGCTCCCTCCAGGCCAACCTGACCGAGCGGAGCCGGCTCCAGTTCTCCGGAAGCTACACCCGGTCCAACTACGGACGGCTCTACAACGGTACCGCGATCGCCGACCCGCTTACCGCCCTCGAGGTCGGAGACGCCCTCGTCTTCACCGGTGCGTCGACGGTTCAGGAAGCCACCGAGATCTTCCTCCTCGCCGACATCGACGAGACGGTCGAGCGGACGGGTTTCAGCACCGGCTACATCTACGAGGGGTCGGACCTGATCGGCTTCCGCGCCACCCTCGGGATCGACCGCCGTGCCAACGAGCAGACCCAGTTCCAGCCCATCGGCTTCACTCCCGGTGAGCCCACCGGGTCGCTGACCCGCTTCCAGCGGAACTTCACCTCGGCCACGATGGATGCCGCGGCCTCGCTGAACTGGCCAAGGACCGCCGACCTCCGGAGCACGCTCACCGTGGGCGCCCAGGGCTTCCGAGACAACGAGTACCGCATCTTCGGCGACGGAACGACCTTCGCCCTCCCCGGATCGAAGGACTTCGACGACGCCGCCACGGTGACCGCAGGCGAGAGCCGGTCCCAGGTCTTCAACGGCGGCATCTACATCGACGAGAACCTGGCCTGGCGGGACCGGGTCTTCCTGAACCTCGGGGTTCGCTTCGATGCCGGGACCTCGTTCGGTGACGAAGTGGACTGGGCCTACTACCCCAAGGCCGGTCTCGCTTGGGACATCGGGCGCGAGAGCTTCCTGGAGGGCGCAGGGGGCGGGTTCCTGAACGATCTCAGGTTCCGGACCGCCTACGGCGAGACGGGGAAGTTCCCCCCGCCCTTCCTTCGTGACCGCACCTTCAGCGCCATTTCATTCCGCGAGGAATCGGCGGCGCGCTTCGCGAACCCCGGGAACCCGGAGCTGAGCCCCGAGGTCACGAAGACCTTCGAGATGGGCTTCGAGGCGGCCATCCTGAACGACCGCGTCGGGATCGACTTCACCTGGTACGACGCGAAGACGATCGACGCCCTCTTCTTCGTGCCCGAGCAGCCCGTCACGGGGCAGGGAACGCAGATCCGGAATGTCGGCGAGATCTCGAACCGCGGAATCGAGCTCGACGTGAGCGCGCTCCTCGTGAACACCCCCCGCTTCAGCTGGCAGGTCGGTGCCACCTACCAGACCGTCGACAACGAAGTCGTCAGCATGGGCGGCGCCGCCCCCTTCTTCGTCGAGCCGCAGAAGCGGGTCGTCGAGGGACAGGTGGTAGGCGCCTGGTTCGTGACGACGCCCTTCGATTCGAACGGTGACGGGAACCTGAACGGTTCCGAGGCGCGCTTCGTGAAGCCCTGCGCCCCCGACGAGGAGTGCAAGGCCTACGGCCCCACCCCGACCCGGAGCGGGAGCGTGTCGACGCGCCTGTCGCTGGGCCGGAACCTGACGCTCTCGGCGCTGGGAGACTGGGCCGCGGGACACAAGGTCATGGACTTCGGCTCGGTCTGGTCCACCTTCAACGGCATCTACCGTCGCGAGATCCTCGAGGAAGGGTACACCTACCCGATCCGGTACAACGCCGCGGGACAGCCGGGGGCGCCCTACGCGCAGAGTGCCGCCCGCTCGGAGTTCATCTACGACGGCGACTGGTTCAAGCTTCGCGAGATCTCGGCCCGCTACTCGCTGGGCGCCGACCTGGCGTCTCGTGTCGGCGCGCAGAGCGGCGCCGCCTTCTTCTCGCTCCGGAACGCCTGGATCTGGTCGAAGAACCCGCTGAT
>JBJHBX010000350.1:0-3725 GCA_050485725.1 Gemmatimonadales bacterium
TACGGGCACGACACCTGGGAGGACGGCTCCTGGGAGTACTCGGGGAACGTGGGATCGTGGGCGCCGATGGCCGCCGACCCCGCGCTCGGCCTCGTCTACATCACGACGAAGGGGTCCACGAACGACTACTACGGGGGCCACCGCCCCGGCGACGAGCTCTTCGGGAACTCGGTCATCGCCCTCGACGTGCAGACCGGGGAGCGGCGCTGGCACTACCAGCTCGTGCGGCACGACGTCTGGAACTACGACAACTCGCACGCCCCGCAGCTCGTCGACATCACGGTGGACGGCCGAAGGATCCCGGCGCTCGTGCAGGTCACGAAGCAGGGCTGGGCGTACGTCTTCAACCGCGAGACCGGTGAGCCGGTCTGGCCCTTCGAGTACCGCGAGGTCCCGCAGAGCGACGTCCCCGGCGAGCGCCTCTCGCCGGTCCAGCCCTTCGTGACCCGCCCCGCTCCCTTCGAGCACCAGGGGATCGCCGAAGATGACCTGATCGACTACACCCCGGAGCTCCGGGCCGAGGCCCTCGAGATCGTCTCGCAGTACCGGATGGGCCCGCTCTTCAACCCGCCCTCGATCCGGAACGCCCCCGACGGGACGCTCGCCTCGATCCACTGCCCCGGCGCGAACGGGGGTGCGAACATTCCCGGCGGGGCCGCCGTGGACCCCGAGACCGGCATCCTCTACGTGGCCTCCTTCCGCGGATGCAGCGCGCCGCAGCTCATTCCCGGGACCGAGGTGGACCCCGACGCCACCATGGACTGGGTCACGGTGGGCCCGGGCGGGGTGCGCGGCCCCCAGGGGCTTCCCCTCCTCAAGCCCCCCTACGGCACGATCACCGCCATCGATCTGAACACCGGGGACCACCTCTGGCAGATCCCGAACGGCGACACCCCCGACAACGTGAAGAACCATCCGGCGCTCCAGGGCGTCGACCTGCCGGTGACCGGCAAGTCGGCGCATGCCACGGTGCTCGTCACGTCGACGCTGATGATGTACGGCGAGGGCCGGGGCGGCGCACCCCTCTTCCACGCGGTGGACAAGGGCACCGGCGAGCACATCGGGACCGTGCAGCTTCCCGCCCCGACGAACACGGCCCCGATGACCTTCGTGCACAACGGCGTGCAGTACATCGTGAGCGCCATCGGGGGCGCGGGGCACCCGGGTTCGCTGGTGGCGCTCCGGCTCTTCTGAGGCGCGGCCCTTCCGGGCGGAGCCGGGATCAGCCGATCCCGAGCTCCGCCGGGTCGGGCATCCGGAATTCGGCGTCGAGGGCTGCGAAGCGGTCGTCGCCCAGCACCCGGCAGGCCACGAGTTCACCCACCGTCGGCCCGAACTTGAACCCCTCGGCGTTTCCGCCCCCGGCGAGCCAGAGGTTCCGGTAGTCGGGGTGGAGGTCGATGAGCCACTCCCGGGTCAGGTTCGACTCGTAGTGGCACGCCCGGGTCTCGACCAGCGGCTGCTCCGCCAGTGCCGGGAAGCGCTCCGCCAGGATCTGGCGGGGACGCTCAAGCGCCTCGGGTCGCACCCAGCGATCCGAGGTGTCGGGATCCTCGCCCCCCGGGCGTCCGCCGGCCCGCACGCGGAAGCCCCGGTGGTCCGGGGGAAGGGAAGGCCATCCGGTGACCCCCGGGAAGTTCCAGCTCGGCAGGTTCGGGAAGCTGAAGCTCTCATCTCCCGGCGGGGTGCCGTAGTACATGACGTCGCCCATGGGGATGCGGAAGAAGCCGGCGAGCACCTCCTGGAAGGTGCTTGCGAACCAGGGCCCCAGCGCGAAGACGAAGTGCTCGGCGGTGATGCGGCGGCCCTCGTCACCGTCGAGCGTCAGGTCGAGGAGGCGGTCGCCGTCGCGGCGCCCGGGTGCCGCCCGCCCGGTCAGGATCTCGCCCCCCCGCATGCGGAAGAGGGCGGCCACCCGCTGCGTCGCCGCCCGCGCCCGCACGACCCCGGCCCCGGGTTCGTGGAGGACGTGGGTGATCCCCTCGATGTTCACCTGCGGCCACCGGTGGCGGACCTCGTCGGGGGTCAGGTTCTCGTACGGGACCCCGGCCGCGTCCCAGGTCTCGCGGACCTGCTCGATCATGCCGAGCTCGGTGTCGCGGAAGATCAGGTCGCCGGTGGTGAAGAAGAGTTCGCCCCCCATGCTGCCGGCGAACTCCGCATCGAAGGCCTTCCAGCGCTCGATGGACCGGGCGGCCCACGAGGTCCAGAGGTCGCGCCCCCCGTAGGAGGTGCGCACCCCGCGGGTCTCGTCGCCCGAGGTGGAGCGGGAGTTGCCCGGCCCGTAGAGGTCGACCAGCGTCACGCGCGCCCCCATCTCCTGGAGGTTCAGCGCCGTCCAGCCGCCGAAGGCCCCGGCGCCCACCACGACGACCTCGGGGCCGCTCCCCGGGCCGAAGCCCCGGGTCAGCGGTCCGGTGGGGAGGGGGGTGGCGCCGGCGGGAACGACGAGCCCCCCGGCGCTTCCGGCGGCGAGGGCACCGGCACCGAGCCCGGCGGCCTTCAGGAAGTTCCTGCGGTCCATCGATCCTCCTCGGCCCACGCTCATCGGGCCGCGGCGAGGCAGGTGACCTCGACCTGGGCATTCACCGGAAGCGCGCGCACGGCGACGGCGGTCCGGGCCGGTGGGTCCACCGGGAAGAACTCGGTGTAGACCTGGTTCATGGCCTGGTAGTCGTCCATGTCGATCAGGTACACGGTGCACTTGACCGCGTCGGCCATGGAGTGGCCCACCGCCTCGAGCCTCGACCGGACGCCCTCGAGGGCCTGCCGGGTGGCCTCGCCGGCATCGCCGTCGGCGCTCCGGCCGATGACGCCCGACAGGTAGATGAAGCCACCGCTCCGGATTGCCGTGCTGAAGAGCGCACCGCCGGGGGTGAGGACTTCCTTGTGCGGGCCGGCCGCGGCGGCCTGCGGTGCCGGGCCGGCGGCCGGCGCGGTCTGGGTCGTGTGGCAGCCCCCCAACAGGAAGGGGAGGACCAGGACCGCGGCGGCGAGGGGGTGTCGGGAGATCCGCATCGCGGAAACACTCCTTCGAAGGTGGAGTCGGGCAGCGCCCCCCGGGTCATGCCCGGAAGGGATCGTGCGGGAAGGCCGCACAATATGCGAAGCCCGGGCGCGTCGCGCACCCCGCGCACGCACCCCCCCTCGACTCAGCCGATCTCGACGAGCTCGATGTCGAAGGTGAGCTGCTGCCCGGCCAGCGGGTGGTTCGCGTCGAGCACCACGATCTCGTCGCGGACCTCGTGCACCCGCACCGGAACCGGGCGGCCGTCGGCGGTGGTCATCTGGAGCTGGCCCCCCACCTCGGGATCGTAGCCGTCGGGGAGCTGCTCGACCGGGACCTCCAGGTACAGCTCGTCGTTCGGCGGGCCATACGCCTGGTCGGCAGGGATCACCGCGGTCTTCGAGTCGCCCACCGCCATGCCGCGCACCGCGGCCTCGAAGCCGGGAATCACGCGCCCCTCTCCGATCGTGAAGCCGAGGGGCTCGCGCCCCCGCGACGAGTCGAAGACGGTGCCGTCGTCGAGGCGTCCGGTGTAATGAATGCGTACCTGGTGTCCATCTGCGGCCTGGGCCATGAAGGGGCTCCGGTCGAGTTGCGGGTGTCTCGGTGAATGGGGGGGATGTCGGACACCGGAGCCCGGGGAAGGTGCCGGGGCCGCTGCCGAACGAGGTGTTTGCGGTTGCCGGGAGCCGGCGCGCAGATTGGGCTTCGACCGCGG
>JBJHBX010000351.1:0-3725 GCA_050485725.1 Gemmatimonadales bacterium
CCTTCCCGCACCTCGGCCTGCAGGTCGCGGTTCGTCGCCGCCACGACCCGCACGTCGACGGGGATCTCCCGCCCCGATCCCAGGCGCCGGACCACCCCCTCCTGGAGCGCTCGCAGGAGCTTGACCTGCACCCCCTCGGGGAGTTCCCCGACCTCGTCCAGGAAGAGGGTGCCCCCGCCGGCCGCCTCGAAGAGCCCCGCACGGTCCCGGTCGGCCCCCGTGTACGCCCCCCGGGTCACCCCGAAGAACTCGCTCTCGACGAGCGACGCCGGAATCGCGCCGCAGTTCACCGGAACGAAGGGCGCAGCGGCCCGCGGAGACGCACCATGGAGAAAGCGCGCGAGGAGCTCCTTCCCGGTGCCGGTAGGGCCCTCGATCAGCACCGAGGTGTCGTGGGCCGCGATCTTCTCCGCCGTCTCTCCCACCTCGACCATGGCGGGGGACGCCGCGAGGAGGGCCCCGAAGGCGCGGGTGCCCGGCGCGCCGGGCGGACCCTTCCGGTCGTGGTCATGCGATGCGTCGCGCTCCGGCGGCACCGTGGGCGCCACTGGCACTCCCCCGACCTCGCGTCTCGCCTCGACCTTCCGGAGCGCCAGGAGCAGCTCGGGGGCCCCGAAGGGCTTGGCCAGGTAGTCGGCGGCCCCCAGCCGGAGCGCCTCCACCGCCAGGTCCATGCTCCCGTAGGCGGTCATGACCAGGACCGGCGCCTCGATCCCGGCCTCGCCGAGCCTGCGCAGGAGCGTGAGTCCGTCCTCGCCCGGCATCCGGATGTCGGTCAGGATCATGGCCGGCCCCTCCCGCTGGGCCCGCTCGAGCCCCTCCCGGGCGCCGGTGGCGGTCGAGACCTCGTAGCCCGCGTCGCCCAGGATCATCGAGAGCGCCTTCCGGAACCCGGGGTCGTCATCGACGACGAGGACCCTGGGGCGCCGCTCCGACCCGCTCACCGGGCCTCCTCGGCGCCGGGGATCCGGACGCGGAACACCGCCCCTCCCTCCGCCCGGTTCCGGGCCTCGATGTCTCCGCCGAGCTCGGTGACGATGCGCGCCGTGAGCGCGAGCCCCATGCCCACTCCCTGCCCCGGGGGCCGGGTGGTGAAGAAGGGGTCGAAGAGGGCCTCCATGACCTGGGCGGGGATCCCTCCCCCCTCGTCGCACACCTCGAGGACCAGGTCGCGCTCCGCGGGCGCCGGGCGCGGGGCGCCCCGCGGGGTCAGGAGTTCCGAGAGCCTGCGCCGGTGCGCGTAGTTCAGGTCGATGGGGTCGGTGTCGCGGCGGGCGGCGATCGAGGGGACCTTCCCCGGCTCGGAGCCGATCCGGACGAGAACGGAACCTCCCCCGCCCTCCTCCACCGCCTGGAGCGCGTTCCGCACCAGGTTCGACACGATCCTCTCCAGGTGCTGGGGATGGGCGAGCACCGGGGGGAGCTCCGCGTCGAGCTCTCGGCGCACTTGCCCCACCCCCGACACTCCCGCCCGCTCGAGCTCTCCGAGGACCCGGTCCAGCAGCCCCGCGTAGTCCCGGAAGGGCTCGGTGGGCTCGGGGGCGTCGGGACGCCCGAAGGCCAGGATCCCCTGCACGATCTCGTCGATGCGTCCGACCTCGGTGCGCAGGTCGTTCACGAGCCCCTCCACCGGCCGACCGCTCCCGAGGCGCCCCTCGAGCACGTCGAGATAGGCCCGCATCGCCCCCAGGGGATTTCCAATCTCGTGGGCCACCCCGGCCGCGAGCGTCCCCACCGAGGCCAACCGCGCGGCCCGGACCAGCTCGCGCGAGGCCTCGCTGAGAAGGCGGTTGGTCTCGTCGAGGGAGGCCACGTTCCCGGCCAGGAGCGACTTCTCGCGGATCAGCCCCGATGCCAGCGTGTTCACGCTACCGACGATCCGGTCGAGCTCGGCGGTGGCCTCGGCGGGGATCCGGTGGTCGAGCTCCCCGTCGGCGATCCGCTCGGCGTGCCCCACGATCCGCTCCACCGGGTCGAGCACCGTCCGCTGCAGGAGCGAGCGCAGGAAGAGGTAGAGAATGGCCAGGTCCGCCAGCACGATGATCGAGAGGGGGAAGAAGGCCGCCGCCGGCGACGGCGCCATGGGAAGCACGACCGCAGCCGCGCCGATGGCCACGAGGACCGCGGCCAGGAAGAGGAGCGCGACGGGAACGAGCACCTCGGAGGCGAGGGGGCGGGCCGGTGCCGTCGCCCCGCGGGGGTCCGCCCCTCGGGGTTCGCCCCCTCCGGAATCGGATCCGCCGGCCGCCCTCACGCCGGCATCCTCCCCCGCCCCCCCCGCGCCTCGAGGCGTTCCGGGAGTCCGGTCAGGAGCACCGCGACAAGCACCAGGTTCTCCCAGAAGAAGATGTTCATGGTCAGGAGCGTGGCCAGGTGGAAGGGCACGATCAGGGCGAGCCAGGAGGTCCGGAGCCGACGGTGGAAGAGTACGAGGGGAGAGACCACCTCGGCCACCGTGGTCGCGAGAAACCCGACCTGGAGCGGCGCCAGGACCCATTCCCGCCGGAGGAGCGCGTAGCTCGCCTCGAAGCCGAAGCTCCCGGACTCGAAGGTCCGGATCATCATGTAGACCGGGAGCGCCTGCCCGGTGAAGATCCCGAGGCCTCCGGTCACGAAGCGGTTGATCCCGATCATCATGTAGGTGGCGGCGAGGAGGAACGCCGCGCAGAAGAAGGCGCCCCGCACCCGGGCCGGCGCCGGGTCGCCCCCGCGCAGGGGCGCCGCGAGCGCCACGATCCAGGTCACGTACAGGAGCGCATACCGGCCGTGGTTCAGGTAGGCGCCGAAGCCCCCCGCGAAGCCGTTCCAGAAGGTCAGGAGGAGCGCCAGGGGAAGAAGGAGGAGCCCGCCGGGGCGCCGGGCGAGGATTCCCGCCAGCAGGAGCGCAAGGATGACGATGCGCGTTCCCTCGATGCCGGCGGGGGTCCCCCACGCGTGCCAGAAGCCTTCGGGGAGGATCCGGAAGATGCCGAGGGGCTGGAAGAGCCACCCGAGCTGCTCCTGTGCGGGGACGAGCGAGGCCGATGCCACCACGAGCAGCCAGCACCCCAGCACCGCGACGCGAAGGATCCGGAAGGCTTCCCCGCCCACCGTGTCGTGGAGGCGCGGGATGGGGGCCGCGGTGGCCCGGTTCATCGGGCGAGCTCCCAGCTCCGGAGGCGCGTGCAGTCGAGGCGCCACGCGGTGACGCGCCCCCCTTCCACCGGGAGGGCGCAGTGCTCCAGGTGGACCCCGGTCACCGGGTCGCCGGGGTTCCGGCGGGCGTCGAGGGCCGCGAGGGAGCGGGCCAGCCGTTCGAGCCCGGCCTCGGCCTCGTGGACCGCGGCCGGGTCGCCGGTTTCGAGCGCGTGACCCCAGCGGACGACCCAGAACCCGATGATGCGGGGGTTCGGCTCCTTCATGATGAGCCGCGGCTCGAGGGGCCCGACGGCGCCCGAAGCCCGCTCCGCCTCGAGGCGCCAGGACCCGGTCAGCGGCTCGGGGTGCCCGTACATGGTCCAGGAGGCGTACGGAAAGGTCTCGACCGCCTCGGTGCGGAAGGTCTGCACCCCCAGCAGGAGGAGGAAGGAGAGGACCGTGAAGCCGACGACCCCCTTCCCCGCCCCCGCCAGGCGGTCCGCCACCACCGGGCCGTGACGCGCCAGGAGCCCCCCGACGATGGCCAGGGAGGCCAGCGCGGTGGCCAGGGCGAGGAGAAGGATCATGGGGGTGTGCGGCGCCGGTGG
>JBJHBX010000352.1:0-3703 GCA_050485725.1 Gemmatimonadales bacterium
GTAGTGCTTGTCCAGGTTCCAGCGGACGAGTGGCGCGCCGTTGAACAGGCGGGTGACGCCTTCCACGGCGTCGATCCACGCCCGGAAGGCGTCGATCCGGTCGAAGTAGTCCCAGGTGGTCCGGAAGACCGCGCAAGCGAAGGCCGACCAGTCCACCTCCGGGTCTGCCCAGTCCACGCGAACCGAGGTCAGTCCGAGCCCCGCGAGCCCCTCCTGGAGCAGGGCGTCGTCCCGGAGGATGTTCCCGAAGTACGCGTCACCGGGCGGGGCGGAGCTGCCCACGTATCGGGAGTCCGTGAGAAGCGCGACGTCGGCGGCGGGAAGCGTCATGGATCAGGAAATGTCGGCTCTGCGAACGACCAGGTCGCGGAATCTGTTCGACCTCGGCCCGGTGCGCCAGATCGGGCGGCGGAGCGCCGGCCCCGACCGCCGCACGCCGACCCTCCATGGGGGTCAGCCTCTCGGGACGTACTCCAGCGCCTGCACACCGTCCCGACCGCTGTCCTTCACCAGGTAGAGTGCCCGGTCGGCGACCCGGATCAGTTCATCGGTGGGGATCGGGGTCGGCTCGTTCCACGAACAGATCCCCTGGCTGATCGTGAGGTGCACGGACGCCGTGCCAAGCTCGAACGGTTTACGCGAGACCGCGATCCGGATCCGTTCCCCGATGCGAAGCGCCCCTTCCCGATCGACACCGGGGAGCACGATCAGGAACTCCTCCCCCCCGTACCGCCCCACGTGTTCGCGCGAACGGACGGTCTGGCGGATCCTCCGGGCGACCTCGATCAGCACCCGGTCCCCCGCCACGTGCCCGTGAGTGTCGTTCACCCGCTTGAAGTGGTCCATGTCGGCGAGAATCACGCTGACCGGCTGCCTTGCAGCATGGGCCCTCTCCACCTCGCGGGACAGCGACTCGAGGATCATCCGGTGGTTGAGGATCCGGGTTAGCGGGTCCTGCGCCGCCTGCCGGCGGATGGCCTCGCGGGCGTCGATCAGTTCGTTCTGGAGGTCCACGATGCGCTCCGCCGCCATCAGGCGAAGCTGGAGTTCCCCGAGCTCCGGTGGCTTCGAAAGGAAGTCGTCCACCCCGGCCCTGAACCCGGCCAGGAGGTCGTCATGCGATTTCCGGCCCGTGACCATGATCACGTAGATGTAGGGCGCATGGCTGCGCTTTCGGATCCGACGGGTGAGCTCGAGCCCGTCCATCTGCGGCATCATCCAGTCGAGGATCACGACATCCGGGAAGTCCGGGCCCTGCAGGCGATTCCAGGCTTCGTCCCCGTCGATGGCCGTGTCCACGAGGTGCCCCCACGACCGGAGGACGTGCTCCACCGGTTCGAGGCTGGTCGGGTCGTCGTCTACGAGCAGGATGCGCATGGAGCCGGCGAAGGGGTTGAGGCGGTCTCGCCCGCTTGCAACGCGAGCGGAACGATTGGGTCCGGCCTCCTGGGCCTGGCGATGCATCGGACCGGTCCAGGCGTACCGGGTCACGTTTCGAGCAGGTTCCATGCCCGATGACGCGCAAGTCGCTGCCGTACATGCATTCGCCCCGGGAACCGTCGAGCGCCGGGGCTCGATTCGGGACGACTCGAACGTCGCCCCTGTAACGTTCCCGTCACGCGGGCGCATGGGTTCCCCTGCCGGGGTCCCCACCCATCGCATGGCACGATACGTTGGGAAAAGACTTCTACCACCCCGCGGACCCGACCACGAGAACGACAACCCGGTGCGCCACTTCCCGCTTTTCAGGATTCATGCCCTCCTCGCGATCCCGGCCGCTCTCTTCGGTGCGGCGGGGTGCATCGAAGGGCCCGAGCCTCGGAGCGCCGATGGCGCATCGCCGACCGCCGATGCGGAGGCGCTCTCCGACATCGGGCTCGTGGTCTACGTGGTGGTGGACCAGCTTCGGGCCGACCTCCTCGACCGCTGCGACACGGCCTTCACGGGTGGCTTCGCGCGCTTGCGCGCGGAGGGACTCCGCTTTCCGAACGCCACCTTCGACCACGCGCAGACCTCCACGTCTCCGGGGCACGGCACGGCGAGCACGGTCCCGGCCTGGGCCGAGTCGATGTCCCGGCCCGACACCTTCCCGTACGAGGGTGACGGCGTGAACTCCTGGTTCCCCCATCGTGCCGAGCTGGAGGCGGGGGCCTCGGAACGGGCGCTCAACGGCTGGCGTGGTGCGGGGCCGTGGCCCGACGTGGCGGTGCTCGAGCTTGCGCGGGAAGCGGTCTCGGAACTCGGCCTCGGGGGCCGGAACGGCGCAGACTACCTCGCGCTCGCCCTGTCCCAGGTCGACCGGGTCGGGCATGCGTACAGTCCACTATCCCGGGAGCAGCTGGACAACCTGCTGCGCCTGGACCGTGGGCTTGGCGCCTTCTTCGCGTTCCTCGACGGCGCCGTGGGTGAGGGCCGCTGGATCGCGGCGCTGACCGCGGATCACGGGGTCCTCGAGCTTCCGGAGGCCCGGGCGGATCTCGGCCTGTTCGGCCGCCGGATCAGCCCCGACGAGCGCCGGGCCATGGTGGCCCGGGCGGAGGCGGCCCACGAAAGGGGGCTGGCTGAAGCTGCCGCGTCCGATGGAAATGTCGATGCCGCGCTCCTGGCGGCGCGAGCCGCCGCGAGCACCGCGCTGGAGGAGGACTGGATCGAAGACGCCTTCGCCTGGGAAGACCTGATCGATGGGACCCCGGCCGACACGCTCCAGGCGCTCTTCCTCCACTCCTGGCATCCCGAGCGTCGCCTGGGCCCCCTCGCCCATCTCGGGGTGGCGATCCGGACAGGGGAGGGGGTCCTGAGCGGGCGCTATCCTTTCGGAACCGGGCACGGTTCTCCCTACTACCACGATCGACACGTGCCCTTCGTTCTCCTGGCCCCGGGGCTCCGATCCGGGGTCGACCCGACCCGGGTGTCGGTGGTCGACCTCGCTCCGACGCTGGCGGAGCTCGTGAAGGTGTCCGTGCCGGAGGATCTCGACGGGGTTTCGCGGCTGCGGATCAGGTAGGGGGAGCGATTCCCCCGGCTGCCGCCCGCGATGCGGAAAATCCGGCGTGATCGACCCGAAATTCCTGCCGGGTCGGGATGCGCCTCGAGCGTTCCCCTTTTGCGCCACCCCCCGTCCCTGCTCGCTTCGCCGGGCGCGGCACGACCCCTGCCCGGTTGGAAGGCATGAACAAGTCCACATGGATCGTACTGGCCGTCGTGCTCATTGCCCTGGGGGTGGGGTCCCTCCTCCTCCAGTCCGTTTCCTGGGTCAGCCAGGAGACGATCCTGGACGCAGGCCCCATCGAGGTCAGCGTGGAACAGGAGGAGCGCGTGGGAATCCCGACCTGGGTCTCCATTCTCCTTGCCGCCGGAGGCGTCGGAGCGCTGGTCGTGGCGATCGCCGCACGTCCGTCCCGGTGACTTCCCGGGCATGGGGGACAGGTTCCTGGCTGTAGCGGGAGATCGAGCTGCCCCTCGAGCGCCGAACCGGCCCCCTCCACACCACTCGGGCTCCTGAACCCCAACCTGCCATGGGTGTAGCGATCCATGGGGCCGCCGCGGATGCGCCCGGCGTCCGGTGTCGGCCGCCAACCGTGTGCCGGGACCTGTCTGCCGGAGAGAGAACGATGGCCGTTTGCGAGACCTGCGGGAACGATTACGAGAACGCCTTCACCGTGACCATGGAGGGCGCGACGCACACCTTCGACAGCTTCGAATG